>JASHTU010000267.1 GCA_030040395.1 Acidobacteriaceae bacterium | reverse complement strand
GTCGGTCCCCTCATCGGCGGAGCCATCACCGACAACTACACCTGGCGCTGGATCTTCTACATCAACGTCCCCATCGGCATCCTCGCCCTGCTCATGATCTCCGCCTTTGTCGAAGATCCTCCCTACATCCGCCAAACCCGCGGCATGCGCATCGATTACACCGGCTTCGGCTTCCTCGCCATCTCCCTCACCTGCATTCAGGTCGTCCTCGATAAAGGCCAGGAAGCCGATTGGTTCGGCGCCATCTGGGTGCGATGGTTTGTCGCCGTCTTCGCCGTCACCATCCTGGCTTTCATCGTCCGCGAGCTCCGCGTCCGCACCCCCATCGTGAATCTGCGCGTGCTCGCCAACCGCAACCTCGCCACCGGAACCTTCCTCATCGGTCTGCTCGGCGTCATCATCTACGGAACCACCGCCCTGCTCCCGCTCTTCCTCCAGAACCTCATCGGCTACACCGCCTTTGACAGCGGCTACGCCGTCGCCCCCCGCGGCATCGGCGCCATCCTCTCCATGATCATCGCCGCCCGCCTTATCGGCCGCATCGACGAGCGCCTCCTCATCGCCATCGGCGTGCTCATCCGCGGCGCCTCCCTCTTCATGCTCGGCGATCTCAACCTCACCATGAGCATGGGCTCCGTCATCTGGCCCAACATCGTCAACGGCTTCGCCAACGGCTTCCTCTTCGTCCCCCTCACCACCCTCACCGTCAAAACCCTGCCCAACGAGCTCATGGGCGCCGGCACCGGCCTCTATAACCTGCTCCGCAATCTCGGCGGCAGCCTCGGCATCTCCATGGTCACCACCCTGCTCACCCGCAGCCAGCAGGCCCACCAGGACATGCTCGTCGCCAGCCTCAACAACAGCAATCCCGTCTTCCACAGCTCGGTCGAAAAGTTCTCCCGGTTTTTCGCCCTGCACAGCGGCCCCGCCGCCGGAAACCCCATGGCCCTCGGCTTCATCTACCGCGATCTCCTCCAGCAAGCCACCCTCTGCGCCTACATCGACGATTTCCGCCTCCTCGCCTACCTCAGCCTCCTCTGCCTGCCTTTTCTCTTCTTCTTCCGCAACACCGGCAAATCCCGCTCCCGCCAGCGCTGACCCCTCCGGACCATGCCGGGGCGCCCGTCCAGGTTCTGCTGGGGCGGGATAGCCGTCGCCTTGGCCGATCTGCGGCGCGATGATTTTCGTCTCGTTTGCCGCGCGGAATATGGTATCTTGTCTGCCAGAGTCCCCCAGGTTTTTCCGCTTCTGCGCACCCATCCCAATCCTGAGGTTGCATGCTATGAAATGGCGTTTTCTGGCTCCGGCTCTTGTGCTTACGCTGTCGCATCCGGTGGTTCATGCGCAATCGCTGGACGCGCCTGGGGCCGTAAAGGCCGCCATCGAGGCCAAGTACCACGTCACCCAGGCCACGGCGGACTATTCCGACATCGTCACTGCCGGCGACGTCATCACGCTTTTGAAATCCGGCCTTGTCATGTACGACGTAACCAGCTCGAATTCGCGCACTGGCGTCGTCTCCTATCACGACGGCAAGCTCAATGCCGGCGGCATGACCCGGATGATGCTCGCCAGTTCCAATCCCAACAGCCCGGTAAAGGTGCGTCAATTTGTTTCCGGCGAGAAGTGCTGGCTGGTGGCTGTCGCCATCAGAAACGACGGCGCGTATCTGACCTTTCTGAGCGATCCCATCAACGATGTGCGTTATATGGGATCGATCAAGTTCCCCGTGGATAAGAAGCAACCCATGCCCGCGCCGGACGCCATGCTCTCTTTGGTCGCTGAAGTGATCGCCCTTGCGCCCCAGCAGCAACAGGATGCGCAGCCGGCCCCGCAGCCGGCTCCCGCAGCGCCTCTCGCGCCCATCGCACCGCCTCCGCCCCCACCCGATCAGCCCCCGGCGCCGCCGCCCACCATCTCGCTGGGGCAAACCAGAGACCAGGTGCTGGCAAGCTTCGGCCAACCGGTGCGGATCGTACAACTCGGAACCAAAGAGATCGATTTCTACAAGGACATGAAAGTCACTTACGTGAACGGCAAAGTCACGGATGTCCAGTAGGATTCGTTCCGCAGATGGCCCACCCCCGAACCAACCCTCCAATGCGCCCACCCATCCTTCCCGCGTCTTTTGCCGGAAACGCGCGCGGGCGCGACCCCAACCTCCCGGAAAACCAGCGCGCTCCCCGGCAGCACCCGCGGCGCAGCGCCCGCCAGCGCCATGCAGAATCGATCCCCGTCCGCCTCTCGCCTTGCGCCACGCCGCGCAGCGCGAGCGCCAAGGGAGCACCCCGCCTACGGCTCCGTGTACGTGTAGGTGATCCAATCCTCGGCGCCGTTGAGGTGATACACCAGGAACCCGTACACGGGAACGCCGTTCGACGGAATCGAAACCGTCGCCGAGTTCGCCGTGGTGGGTGGCCCGTTATAGATAACGTCCGCAGCGGGACATGGGGCCACGTCGACCGCGCACACCTTTAACTCGAGCAGCGTCACCCCCGCGCCCTGGCTCCAGGTGAAGGTTTGCGTACTGGCGAGCGTGCCCGACGTGGGGCTGATCATCGCCGGCAGCGTCGGCGAACCCGATTCCGT
>JASHTU010000266.1 GCA_030040395.1 Acidobacteriaceae bacterium | reverse complement strand
GGAATGCCAAGCTCATCTTTCGCCAGCGCCGGCAGGCGTTCGATTTGCCGCACCGCATCGTAGGCAAAGTATCCGACCGCGCCGGCGGTGAACGGCGGCAGCCCCTGCAGTCGCGCCGGTTTGTGGCCGCCAAGCGCCTCGCGCAGCACGTCGAAGACGTCCCCTTCAAATTGCTGCGCGTGCTTGCCCTCGGTAATCGCAATCTGCCGCCCTCGGGCCACGATCCTCTTGAACGGCGCAAGGCCGATGAACGTATATCGGCCCACCTGCTCGCCGCCCTCCACCGATTCCAGGAGAAAGCACTCGCGCTCATTCCACGCCGTCCGCAGAAAGGCCGAAACCGGGGTTTCCAGGTCGGCCGCAAGGGTGCGGCAGACGGGTACCAGCGTGTAGTCGCGGGCGAGCGCGAGGAACTCCTTACGACTGGGCTGGGCTGAACGGAGCGCAGATTTCACAGGCTCAGTGTAACTGCTGTTGCGCGCCAGGGGCCGCCCTACGGCGCGATGCCGGGGAAGGGTGGCATTACGGGCCTTTCGCCCGCTCATTTCGCTGCTTCGGCCACCACCGGATTGGTGAGCGAGCCCAAGCCCTCCACCGTCACCGTGACCGTGTCGCCGGGTTTGAGCCAGCGTTTAGGATTGCGGCCCATGCCCACGCCTGACGGCGTGCCGGTGGAAACGATATCGCCCGGCAACATGGGAGTGATGGAAGAGATGTATTCGATCAGGTTGGGAACCTTGAAAAGCAGCTCACGGGTATTCGAATTCTGCAGCGTCTCGCCGTCGATGCTCAGACCGATGGCGAGCTCGTGCGGATCGGCAATTTCATTGGCGGTGACGATAGACGGACCCATCGGGCAGAAAGTGGGAAAACTCTTGGCCAGGTTCCACTGCGAGGTTGACCGCTGGATGTCGCGGGCGCTCACGTCGTTCACTATGGTGTAACCGTAGACATGCTCGCGCCAGGCCGAAGCGGGAATGCGATAGCCGCCTTTACCGATGACAAAAGCGAATTCCGCTTCGTAATCCGGCTCGGCGGAGTTTGTGGGCAACACAATCGCCTCGCCGGGCCCGGCGATGGCGGTTTGGAGCTTGAGGAAGACCACGGGAAAATCGGGGAAAGCCATCTTGGTTTCGATGGCGTGCTCGCGATAATTCAAGCCGATGGCGAAGATGCGCGGCGGGTTCAGGAGCGGAGCGTGCAGGCGTATGCCGCTGGCATTGTAGCCGGGATAGTCTGCGGAATTGTCGATTTTGCTCACGTCCGCCTGAATGACGGCCAAGGCATCGGCGTAACCGGCAGCCGTAAGATCGGCCACGATCTTGCCATCGTCGAGCAGCGCGCCGGGGCGAAGCTTGCCATCAGCGGCGGAAAACGTTACGAGTTTCATGCAGACCTCCAGGGCAAAAAAACGGTGAATGCTTTCGAGCGTTAAGCGGCCGTCCAGCCGCCGTCGATGGTCAACAGGGAGCCGCTCACGAAGGCGGCCTCGTCGGAAGCCAGATACCGGACCAAGGCGGCGACTTCCTCTGGCCGGCCGAGGCGGCCTACAGGCTGGCGCGCCCGGAGCTCGGCCCGCATCTCGTCCTTGTTGTCCTTGTGGAACTTTTCGAGATACGCCTCGACGAACGGCGTCTGCACGGTGCCCGGGCAGATGGCGTTAACGCGTAGCGTTCGTGGGTACTCGACGGCCAATTGGCGTGTCATGGCCACCACTGCGCCTTTGCTGGTGCAGTAAGCGAAGCGCTGCTTGATGCCAACCAGGCCGGAGACAGAGGCGATGTTGACGATGGTTCCCACCGCTTCGCGCTGCTCCTGCGACGCCAACAGCAACGGCAGAAGCGCGCGCGTCACCAAGTAAACCCCGCGCACGTTTACCTGCATCACCCGGTCGAAATCCTCCGGTTCCGTAGTTTCAATCGAGCCCACATGGCCGATGCCGGCATTGTTCACCAAAATGTCGAGTTGGCCGAGTTGGGCGGCGCCTTTGGCGATGGATTCCGGGCTGGTTACATCCAGGAGCAGCGCCTTGGCGGAGGCGACCGATTGGGCGAGAGCCTCGGCGGCGGCAAAGTCGATGTCGGCAATCCAGACCGATGCACCGGCGCGCGCCAGTTCCTTTACGGTGGCTTCGCCGATGCCGCTCGCCGCTCCGGTCACCAAGGCGCGCCGCCCGTCGAGGCGGAAGGCGCCGGCGGTGGATGGATCGGAATTTGCAGACGGTGAATTGCCCATGATCGCGATTCGTCGGACCTCTAGTTCTTCCGCGCCTCCGCCAGCACCTTCAAGTACGCGCGCGCAGTTTCGGTGACGGTTTCGGCTTTGCCCGCATCGACGGCGGCCAGGTTCACAAGATCGCTGCCCACCCCCAGCGCCCACGCTCCGGCTTTAATGAAGCTGGCCGCGTTTTCAAGCGTGACCCCGCCGGTGGGAATGATCTTGAGCTGCGGAAAAGGCGCCAGCAGCGCCTTCAAATAGCTTGCTCCGCCGACCGCGGAACAAGGAAAGATTTTCACATAGTCGGCGCCGGCGTTCCACGCCGTGATCGCCTCGGTGGGCGTAAGCGCCCCGGGGCACGAAACTTTATGGTTGGCTTTGGTCACGCGGATTACTTCGGGATGCAAACTTGGACTGACCACGAACTCCGCTCCCGCGTCGATGGTGGCCTGGGCCTGTTCGGCGGTCGTCACCGTTCCGGATCCGAGAAGAAGCTTCGCACCATATTCTTCTTTGAGCTCCTTCAACAGATCGATGGCTCCGGGCACGGTCATGGTGACTTCGACGATGGTCACACCGCCTGCCGCCATCGCCTCCACGACGGCCCGGCCCTGCGCTACGCTCTTCGCGCGCAGAACGGGAATCAGGCCGACGCGCTCGATGATTTGCTGGGTAGTTTCGGACATTTCTTTTCCCCCGTTAACGACGCTGAGTATCGACGCCGATAGCTGGTATTCCGTAGCCGGTAGCCAGCGGCTTCGAGCAACGAGCTTTTCCCGCCAAAACAGAGACCGTTGGCTCAACCATGATCAGGCTCAAAGCAATTGGCTTAGAGCCAGGAGCTATCTGGCGATGCGCACCGAGCCTCCTTTGATGATGCGTTCCACTTCAGCCAACGTGGCCATGCTGGTGTCGCCGGGCGTGGTCATGGCCAATGCGCCGTGCGCTACGCCGCAGCGCACCGCCCAGTCGGCGCCCTTGCAGGCCAGCAATCCGTAAATCAGTCCCGAGGCAAAACTGTCGCCTCCGCCCACGCGGTCGAAAATATCGACCTCGCGCTGCGGCACATGGATGATTTGGTCCTCGTAGAGCACGATTGCTCCCCATGCGTTACGGCTAGCGGTGTGCGCGGTGCGCAAGGTGCTCGCGACCAGCTTCAGGTTGGGATAGATTGCGGCCACCTCGCGCAGCATCTCTTCGTAGCCGGCGATGGGCAGTTCCGCGAAATCTTCACTCACGCCCTTGATCTTCACTCCGAGCATCGCGGAGAAATCCTCCTCGTTGCCCAGCAGCAAATCGACCTTGCGAACGATCTCGCGGTTCACCTCCTGCGCCCTGGCCTTGCCGCCAATCGATTTCCACAGGGAATCGCGGTAGTTCAAGTCATAGGAAATTGGGGTTCCATGTTGGCGCGCGGCGTCCATCGCCTCCGCGGCCACTTCCGCCGTGGATGCGGAGAGCGCCGCGAAGATGCCGCCGGTGTGGAACCACCGCGAGCCG
>JASHTU010000265.1 GCA_030040395.1 Acidobacteriaceae bacterium | reverse complement strand
GGGTTTTCGACCAGCCTGAGCCATTCCACGATGTTGCGCTCAATCGCGTGCGCCAGGTCGTGCACGGCGTTGGTCCGGTCGGCGAGACCGAAGTCAATGATCGCCGTGGCCGGGCAATCGTCGGCCGCACCGCTGAAGAAAAGATTTGAAGCGTGCAAATCGTTGTGCGTCCAGAGCGGCTCCAACGAAGGCAGAAGCGGCCGAAGCTCGGCATGAAAGGGCGCCAGCAGCTCGAGCGCCTGCGCAGCGCACGCCCGAACCGCGCCATGATCGGCAAGCGCAGGCCGCGCCGCCAGGTAGCACGCCATCGCCGCCGCCGGGTCGCTGGCGGCAAAGATCGTGAAACTCGCCACCAGCGGTTGCGCCTTGCGCCGCGGCGCAGCAAAGCCCTGGGCAAACCCATGAAGACGCGCCAAGGCCTGCCCGGCCGCGCGTGCGTGGCCCGCGCCGCGAAACGGAGTCCACGAAATCGCTTCTTCGTAGGCGTCCAGTCCCTTGGCCGGTTCGTGTGCTTCGTACGTCCAATCGCCCGCTTCAATCGCCGTCTCGCCCGATGCGTTTGCCAGCACGCGCGGAACCGGTGCGCCGGCGCGGAGCAGATGGTCCAGAAAGCGATGCTCCTCGAGCAACCTCTCGCGATCGCGCACCGCGCGATGATGTCGCTTGACGAATACCTGGCCGTTCGCCGTATCCACCAATCCCGCCGCCGAAAACGGCCGCGGACTCGCAAAAACGATCCTCACCGGCGCCCCCAGCGCGGGAAACTGCGTCAACAACGGCCCAAGCTCCTCCAGCGTCAACGGCGGCCAGTCCGGCGTCACCAACCTTCCGTCAAGCCCGTGCGCCTTCAACGTTGCATTCATAAAAACCGCTTCAGGCCCCCAGGGTTCAGCTTTTGGCTTCCAGCTTCCAGCTACTGGCTACTAGCACCACGACCGCGTGGATTCGTGATTTCCCAGGTCCCAGAATCGGGATCCCACCCCATCGAGCACAGACCGCTCGCCGGGGGCCCCGGGGATCTGGGGCACCCAAGCTCATTGGGAGGAATTACAAAATCATCGGGTCACAGTACTAGCTAGAAGCTGTACCTCGCCTCCAGCCGCACCGTGGTTGGCGCGCCCAGCCACACAAACGTATCGCCGTAGCTAGCCCCCGTGTCCGACCAATACTTTTTATCCGCAACATTGTTCGCGTAAATCGTAAACGTCATGCGCCCCTGCTCGCCCCCGGGCGTGTACCGCGCGCCCAAATTGAACAAATTGTAGTAAGGCACACTCACCGCGTCGTCGCGCGTGGCCTCCTTGCGCGACGTGTAGCTCCAACCCGGCATCAGGTGCAGACCCCGAATCCGCGGCGCGCTCACGTCGGCAAACACTGTGGTGTGCAGGCGCGGCACGTCGATCACCTGCTTGTCATCGAACGCCGCCGTCCCCGTATCTGTGGAAACCGCGTGAATCGCCGCTGCCGACCCCGAAATCCGCAGCCAATTCGCCGCTTTGCCTTCGGCGTTCAGCTCCACCCCGTTATGCGTCTCGCGCCCTTCCGACTCGAAACACAAATCCCCCGGCCCGTAAAACTCGTCCGCCGTGCAAAAGCTATCCGGCGCCTCGATCACCTTGGGATAAAAAAACGGCGCCCGCATGTGAAAGAAGTCCCCGCTCAGCAAAATCCGCTGCCCAGGCTCCCATTTCGCGCCCGCTTCCACCTGCCGCGTAAAAAAGGGCGCCAGAAATTGGCTGGCGTTATCCACCCACCACGGCCCCTGCGGCCCCAGCGAGAGCATCACTCCGTAGTTCACATAAACCGTCATGTTCGCCGCCGGGCTCGCCGTCACCGCATACTCCGGCAGCCACACGGGCTTGTTCGTCAGCTCCGGCGCGCACCCGCCCGCTGAAAAATCCAGGCACGAAGCCCACGTCGAGTAGTTATGATCGCGCAGCGAATCGTACCGCCCGCCGGCAATCACCTCCAGCCGCCCCGGCAAATGCACCCGGTCCTCCACTACCGCTGACGATTGATGGCTGTCTTCCCATAGCCGACGCGGCCCCGCTGTTTCCAGCGGGCTCTCCTGCGCCACCGGCGCCAGCGGCTGGTAGATGTTCTCCGCGCCCACGTAGTCATACACCGCCCCATCGGCGATGGTCGCCGTCGACGGCTGATCCACCGTATAAAACCCCGGCTGCCGCACGCTGCGCAAAAACACCACGCCCCCGAAGGTCACATCCTGCGTCACCGCCCCCGTGCGGATGTGCCCCATCGCCATGGCCTCCGCTTCGGCGTCCATACGCAGCTCGCCGGGATCGCGGTAGTCGTAAATCCCATACGTACCGTCCGGGCAGAAAAAGTACGCCGGCGCATCCGGAGCTCCCGGGCAGTTCACGTTGCCGTTGGCGTCAAACGACGCCCCATACGCGTAGATCACATTGTCCTGGATCAGCGAGTGGCTTAGCCCCGCCGCCGCGAACGCCGTCCACCGCGGCGAAAACGTGTAATTCAATCGCGCATTGGTGTTAAAAGTGTCGTAAGTGTCCGGAGGGCCCCAGGGCTGGTCGCCCAGCATCGTGGAGGTGTAAATGCGGTGGATGTCGGGCAGCACGGCGCCGCCCAGCAACTGGTATCCGCTGCCGTCGCGCTCCGTCTTGTGCTGGTAGGCGAAGTTGCCCTCGAGCGCTGCCTTCGGCGACATCTTCCAGTTGCCCGCGCCCGCGCCCACCGCTCGCCATCCGTTGGTGTCGTTCATATAGGTGGCGATGCGCTCGCCGGCCAGGTTCACACGCGCGCCCACCTGCTTGCGGCTCCCGAAAAATCGTCCCCAGTCCAGCGCCCCGTACGCAGTGCCCCGCTGGTCGGTGGCGAACTCCACGTCTTCGATCGCCGCCGGCGGCTTGGTCACATAGTCAATGAGTCCGCCCGCCGAGGCCACGCCGCTCTCGACGCCCGCCAACCCGTTCAGGATCTCCACGCTCTCTTTGTTCTCGAGCGGCACGTCCTGCTCGCCGGCAATCGTCAGTCCGTCGATCTCCAGCCCCGTCGCCAAATCGATCGGGTAGCCGCGAATCATGTAGTCGCCATAGTAGCCTACCGGCACGTAATCGTCCTCGACCGAGGCGTCGTTCTTGACCACGTCAGAGAGCAGCCGGGCCACCTGGTCGTTCAGCAGCGAGCGGGTAATCACAGTCGCCGAGAGCGGCGCGCTTTTGAGCGGCTCGCCGCCCAACGCTCCCACCGTCACCGACTCGGGCAGATAATCGCCGTTCAGCTCGCCGTGAACGACGACCGTGGTGGTGACGGGAGCCGGCTTTTGCGCAGGCGGCGTTTGCGCCTGGGCGTCGGACTGAGGCGGGGCGGAATTCGCCGGGGTTCGCGGAGGTGTTTGCGCCCGCGCCATGGCCAAGAGAGCTAGACAGCCGGCGAACATCCACGCACAACCGAGCCGGCTCCCAGCGAACCGCGGCGGCAGAATGCGCTGCCGCATCGAAATTGCAGCTTGGAGCATGCGTCTCCCTTGCTTCGGATCGAAACAAGGGAGCCCGAAACTTGCCTGTGAGGATTGCCGCTCGGACTAGAAAGCTTCCCACGCCGGTATTATCCGGATCGGGTTCGAGGGTATTTCTCAGCCCCACATCCGTGGAGCACCCCTGTTTCAATAACAAGATTGAAACACTTCCCACTCCGAATGGCAAGGCTTTCCGACTACAGCCAACCCCGGCGGCAAGCGCAACCCGCCGCGCCAGCCATTTGGAGCAACCGGGCTACTGCTTTTTGAGCACCGCCGCGCCCTGCTCGTCTTCCACGATCGCCCCTTCCAGCCGGCGATCGAGCTGGCCCGGTAGGGTTGCTCGGGGGTGACGAAGAACCCCATCCCCCGGGGCGCCAGGCCCA
>JASHTU010000264.1 GCA_030040395.1 Acidobacteriaceae bacterium | reverse complement strand
ACGCGCAGCAATGGTCGGACGAAGTTCAGGACATGGTTTCGCGCGGCGCCGTAGGCAGCGATCAGGATGTGAGGCAAGTTGTGGCCTATCTGGCGACACACTTTGGGTCGGGACAGGGCGTTCCGGCAGACCTCGCTTCTGCGTCAGCTGCTTCGCAGAATACGAACGCATCTCTGCCGAATGTTCCGGCTGCGGTGGAAGATGCCTGGCCGGACCCGTCCGCCGGTGTTACGCCGCAGCGCCTGCTCCATGCCAGCGCCGAGCCGCAGAACTGGCTTACCTTCGCAGGGACCTATAGTAGCCAGCACTATAGCCTGCTGAAGCAGATCACGCCAGTAAACGCCCACGACCTGGAGCTGAAATGGGTGTTCCAGGCCCGGTTCCTCGATCCTTATGAGACCACACCCCTGGTGGTGAACGGCGTTCTTTACACCATGCAGGGCGACGATGTCGTTGCCCTGGACGCCACGACCGGCCGGCTGTTCTGGATCTATCGCTACACGCCGGAAGCCGACGCCCGCCTGTGCTGCGGCCGCATCAGCCGCGGTCTGGCTATCCTCGGCAACACCCTTTATATGGCGGCTGTGGATGCCCATCTGATCGCCATCGACGCGAAAACCGGAACGCTCCTCTGGAACAGGAAGGTGACTGAGACCGCGGCGGGGTACACCATGACGATTGCTCCCCTGGTGGTGCGCGACAAGGTGATCGTCGGGGTGGCCGGCGGCGAGTACGGCATTCGCGGATTCATCGCTGCCTACGACGCGCACTATGGCAAGCTGGTGTGGCGCTTCTATACAACAGCAGGTCCGGGCGATCCCGGCCGCGACACCTGGGGTGGCGACTCCTGGAAACATGGGGGCGGGTCCGTGTGGCTCAGCGGCTCGTACGATCCCGACAGCAACCTCCTCTTCTGGGGCGTCGGCAATGCCGGCCCGGACTACAACGGCGATGTGCGCCCTGGGGACAATCTTTACACCAGCACCATGGTCGCCCTCGATCCCGACAGCGGCAAGCTGAGGTGGCATTACCAGGCGAATCCGCACAATGAGTTCGACTGGGACGCCGTGCAGACCCCGGTGCTGGCCACCATCAACTGGAGTGGGCAGCCGCGCAAGGTGATCCTGTGGGCTGACCGCAACGGCTTTTATTACGTGCTTGATCGCGCCACCGGCAAGTTCCTGCTCGGCAAAGCCTTCGTGAAGCAGAACTGGAACATGGGCTTCGACGCCAACGGCCGCCCCACCATGAGCCCGACGGCAAAATCCACTACGACGGGAACCTTGATCTACCCAGATAACCAGGGCGGCACCAATTGGTTCGGTCCCTCCTTCGATCCCGAGACAGGGTTGTTCTATGTGAATGCCCGCGAGAATTACTCGTCTGTCTTCTACAAAGGCGATCAGGAATACGAGCAAGGAAACCGCTATGATGGCCGCGGCCAACATCCCTTCCCAAGAGTTCCCGCCCTGGTGGGGGCGGACGAGGAAGAGTACACGGCGGTGCGGGCTCTCGATCCCGCGACCGGCGCGCTTCGCTGGCAGTTCAAGCTGAACACGGGGAACAGCCTGCACACGTTCGAAGGCTGGCAGACTGCTTTTGGCGCGGCGGGCATCCTGACCACCGCGGGCAACGTTTTGTTCACCGGCGGCCGCGAGGGCTACTTTGTCGCCCTCGATGCTCATGATGGCTCCCTGTTATGGAAGGCCGATCTTGGCGGCCCCATGATCATGGACCCCATTACCTATGCCGTGGACGGCAAGCAATATGTCGCCATCAACGCGGGAAATTGCCTGTTTGTCTTTGGATTGCGATGAAAGACGGCGGTGGAGTTCAACTCATGTTGCGTGTTGCCAGGGTGGCGCGAGGATAACGATGATGCAAGCTTCACTTTTGACCACACTGCTGCTTGCAGCCGCTGCGGGGCTGGGCCAGTCGCCCACCGCCGGGTCTGCCGCCAATACTTCTGCGGGCAGTTTTCTCAAGGGAAACGCTGCGGCGGGAAAGGCGATTTTCGACGGTTCCGGGAACTGCCTGTCATGCCACCGCATCGGCGCGATGGGCTCGGTCGCGGGTCCGAATCTCAGCAATATCGGGTCGCGCGTTTCGCCGGATGCTCTGGAGCAAGCATTGCTGAATCCGCCTGCGCAAGCAGAACCGCAGGACCGTCTTTATGAAGTCGTGACGCGGAGCGGGAAAACGGTTCGTGGAAAGCTCCTTAATCAGGACCCCTTCAGCCTGCAGATGCTCGATTCCGACGGTCAACTCGTCGCGTTTTCGCGCTCCGAGATCCGCGAAGGGCGCTTTGTGGATCCGCCTCCGATGCCTTCTTATCAGGGAAAGCTGACCAGCACGCAGATGGATGATCTGGTTGCGTACCTCGCGTCGTTGCGATTACCTGAGGATCGATAATTGCGGAGGCTCGCCGGGCCGAAGCGGCCGGTACGGCGAGCAGTTGCATCTATAGCCGTTCGAAACTTTCCCGCTGGGAATGACGCGGAGCTTATGAAATCTTGGGTAAACCGATTTAGGCGCCTACCCGGCTTATCGGGCGCCTTTGAGCCGGAGGCAGCGCGACAGAATTCCAAAATTTGCTCCAAAA
>JASHTU010000263.1 GCA_030040395.1 Acidobacteriaceae bacterium | reverse complement strand
ACGTAGCCCAGGCGGCGCTTGAGGCCGGCATCGAGGCGCGACATGAGAAGCGCGTCCGGTCCGATGCCGGCGGCGACGACGAAGTAGCGGGAAGCCGGGTTGCCGGCGCCGTCGCGGAAATGGATACGGCCCACGGGGACGCGGACCGGCTTGGCGTCGAGCAGAGTCCGCGCCACCTTCGCCGGCGTCGCAATCAGGCCCAGATTTGCGGCCAGCGCGTTGGCCGTGCCCAGCGGAATCACCCCCAACGCCACATCGCACCCAACCAGGCTCTGCACCACCTCGTGCACGGTGCCGTCGCCGCCGCAGGCCACAATGGCGTCGAAGCCCCCGCGAACGGCTTCGCCGGCGCGCGCCGTCCCGCTGCCCGGTTCGCCGGTTTCGTAAGCCTCGGCCTCCACTCCCGCCTCGCGGAGCACCGTCAGCGCCTCGTTCACGGCCATCGGCCGGCGGGCGGAATACTGCCCGGATGCCGGATTGTAGATCAACGCCACGCGCCGCATCGGCGGTGTATCGTGGGAATCGCTCGATGGGCTTCCTGGAACGTCTACAGACATTTTTCTATCTTCGCAGATTCGCGGTTAAGGCGAAGCGCTGACAGTGGTTATGTTTTGAACGGGCCTTCCGAAAGTTATGGCCCGCGATGCAATTCGTCAGGGATGTGACCAGTCTATGCCGTGCTCCGGCCAACCCCCCGGCTCCCCGTGCAAGTGCCTTAAAAGAAGTGAGTTATGATGCGTCATTGCGGTAAGTATGTGGTTTCGTTGGAGTTGATTGTAGTAATTCGCTCCGGACCGGCTCTGGCGTTCCCCATTCTGCAAAACATCCGAAACCAGTATGCCGCAAAAGGCCGAAATACCACGCAAATGCGCTGTGGCGAGGAAAGGCAATGAATTCAAGCGTCTCGCGGCATGTGCGAGCGAAACGGGCTTGATATCCGGATTTCGCGGCAACCGTTGCGGAGCGGTCCGGCCGCGCTCCACGCCTGACGCCTGGTCTGGTTTTCCTCATTTCCAGTGACAGACGGGGTTCTGCACATCTTTTCCCGACCGAGGTCTCACCCTACACTTTTGAGATATGGCCACGATCCCCGATCTGACCCTGGATGCGGGCCTGCCGGCGAATGTGGACGCCGAGCGGACCATTCTGGGCGCCATTCTGCTCGACAACGCGGCGCACGCCGAAGCGGCCGAAAAGCTCAGCGAAGACGACTTCTCGCTCGACTCCCACCGGCGCATCTTTCTGCGCATGACCGAGTTAATGAACTCGCAGCGCGCCGTTGATATCGTCACCCTGGCCAACGAGCTGGCCCGCTACAAGGAGGTTGAATCGGTGGGCGGCGTGGCGTATTTGGCCTCGCTTACTGAGGGTCTGCCACGCCGGCCGGTGATCGAAGAGTACATCCGCATCGTCAAGGACAAGAGCCTGCTGCGCAAGCTGATGGGCATTTGCTCGGCGGCCATCGCCCGCGCCGCGGACCAGAGCGAAACGGCGCTCGAGGTGTTGGGCGACGCTGAGGCCAGGCTGCTCGAAGTCAGCGAGAAAGGCATCGCCCACGGTCTCGAGCCGCTGGACCAGATTGTCGCCGGCTCCTTCGGCACCATCGACAACCTGTATAAGCAGAGCCGCGAAGTCACCGGCCTGGCTACGGAATTCTACGAATTCGACCGCATGACCAGCGGGCTGCAAAAAGGCGAGTTGATCGTCATTGCGGCGCGGCCATCGATGGGCAAAACCGCGCTCGCCATCAATATCGCCCAGAACGCGGCGGTAAAGAACAAGGCCATCGTGGCAGTCTTCAGCCTGGAGATGAGCAAGGAGTCGCTGCTGCGCCGCATGCTGGCCTCCCAGGCGCGGGTGGATCAGCGCCATCTCCAAACCGGATTCATCCGCCGTGAAGATCACGCCAAGCTGCAGGGGGCCCTCGAACAGCTCGTCGAGTCGCGCCTCTTCATCGACGACTCGGCCGGAATCTCGCTGGCCGAAATGCGCGCCAAGGCGCGGCGGTTGAAACAGAACGCGAAAGGGCTCGACCTGGTGGTGGTGGATTACCTGCAACTGATGTCGGCCACGCCGGCTTCGGCCGGGGGCAGGCGCTATGAGAACCGCACCCAGGAGGTTTCGGCGATTTCGCGCGGGCTCAAAGCGCTGGCCAAGGAGTTGGACCTGCCCGTAGTGGCGCTCTCGCAGCTTTCCCGCGCCAGCGAGCGGCGCGGCGACGACAAGCGGCCCATGCTGAGCGATCTGCGCGAGTCCGGCTCCATCGAGCAGGACGCCGACGTGGTGGCGTTTATTCACCGCGAGGCCTACTACAACCGCGACGAGGAAATGGCGGAGGCGGACAAGGCGAAATCGGAGATTATCGTCGCCAAGCAGCGCAACGGCCCCACCGGCACGGTCTATCTGCACTTCATTTCCCGCTATACGAGCTTCGATAATCCTGACGCGGGACACGGAGCGTAAGGGAACCCTGTTCGGCCTGCTGTACGGGCCGCTGCGCATCGCACGGCTTGCGGACCGTTCGGCAGCCGCCGGAGAGACGACCGCACCCCTCGCCACCGTTGCCCTTCAAAGCTCATTCAATATCAAAATGACGCGGCCGGCGAGCAGTTCGCCGGGCGACTCGTCGGGATCCAATTCGATCAGTTCTACCGGGAAGGCGATGTTCAGCGGCCGCAGGACGAGACGATGGAAGAGAAAATCCACGTACCGCAGGCGCAGGTGCGCGCCGTGGCGCACCGCGTACAGGCTGGGCCGGTTGGGCCGGTACGGGAGCAGCGAGTTGTAGTGCCGGTCGATGACCGCAATGGCTTCGGCTTGCACCAGCGGCTCCATCGCCATGGCCTCGGCCGAAGGGATGCGCACGGCCACAAACCGCTGCCAGGCGCGGCGCGGTTGCGAGGCCCGCGCCCGCACCGACTGCAGCGAGCCGGCGGGCAGATGAAGCAGAAACTGAA
>JASHTU010000262.1 GCA_030040395.1 Acidobacteriaceae bacterium | reverse complement strand
AAACCCTCCAGCCCCTCCAACCAAGGACCCTTTGTAAATGCGAATTTGCGCATCGCCGCCGGCAAGCGCCTTCTCATTTTGCAAGCCATCGCGATCGCGATTTTCCCGGCTTGGCCGGCTGCCGGCGAATCCTCGGGAGGGGTTCGTGTCCAGGCGCCCGCCGTGCCTCCGCAACTGTATTTTGCCTGCTGCAATGGAGAAATGGCCGCAACCCAGGCGTTATTCGCCGATGGTCGCGTGATCGCAAGCTTGCAAAGGTTGAACGCAGGCGTGGCCGTTGCGACAGATGATCTCACCCCGGCCCGCGCGCAAATTGTGCAGCGCCTCAATGGCGCGGGCATTCCCGTGGTTGCATGGTTCGTCGTCCCCGGCGAGCAGGGATATTACCTTAACTCCGGAAATGCTCCGCAAGCTGCTGCGCATTTCACCGCTTTCCAGCAATGGACTGCGCACTATCGGCTGCGCTGGAGCGCGATCGGTCTCGATATTGAGCCCGATATTCGGCTTTTTGAAGATCTCGAACACCATCGGATGCGACTGGCGTCGTCATTTTTGGTTCGCTATTTCGAGTTTGCGAAGATGCGCCTGGCGCGAGATGCATATCGGGCCCTGATTCGCCGCATGCAATCGCAAGGGTACATCGTTCAAACCTATCAACTGCCTCTCATTGCAGCCGAGCGCAATGCCCATGTCACGTTTCTTGAGCGGCTTCTGGGTATCGTGGATGTGCGCGGCAATGAGGAAGTCGTCATGATCTATACGAGCTACAACAAGTCCATCGGTCCCGCCATAATCTGGACGCTGGGTCCCGACGCGCAGACAATCACCATCGGGACCACGGTCGGTGGCGAAAAAGCGTTGGACTGGAGCGAATTCTCAAGTGACCTGATCGTGGCCGCTCATTTCTCAAAGACTGTCGGCGTATTTAACCTTGAAGGCTCCGTCCAACGTGACTATCTCTCCCGTTTGGAGACGATGGACTGGCGCCAATCGGTATCGATTTCCGCCCAATCCCTCGCGCGGGCGCGGCGCTTGCGTATGTTTGCCTTTCTTGTTCTTTGGCTGGGTGAGCTCGCGCCATTCGCTGTGGCTGCCATGGTCCTCGCCCTTGCCTGGGCCGTGCACAGGATCCGCGTGCGGCTGAAGGCGCGATGAAATGCCGCTCGGATCGGATCCAACGCCACCGAAACACAGCCATAGCCGCACGTGGCGACCCGCCAGTTTGAATGAGCCATCCGCCAAAGCAAGAAATGCGGCGGCCGAAGCCGCCGCATTCCAGTGTTTCTCCCGCTCCAATCAGAACACCAGCCGCGCCGCAATCTCAATCTCCCGCGGCGTGTACAGGAAGCCTTCGGAGTTGGAGTTCGAAGGCACGCCCAGCGAGTTTTGCTTTGGGTACGACAGCCCCTGTCCCTGGTAAGTCAGCGTCCCGCCCGAGTAGGAGTAAGCCGTGGCGCCTACCGCCGTGATGTTCTGGTGGTTGGCCACGTTAAACACGTTGCCCATCAGTTGCAGGGTGTAGCCGTGCTCGAATTCGATGTCCTTTTGCACGCGCATATCGTCCACCATGGTTCGCGGCTGGCGGGCGCTGTCATAGCCGTAGACTCCTGGAATGATCGCCAATCCACCCCCACCGTTGTAATAACTGCCCAGGGCGCCGCTCAGCTTGCCGCTCCAGCTTGGCGTGTAGGTCAGGCCGTTCTGCGTCTGGAAACTCTGGTTCAAGCTCCAGCCGTTCGCCACCCACTTCAGCGGGTTGCCCGAGTGCATCTCCGGCAGGTTGTAGAGTGCGTAGGCTACAAACCGGTTGGGAATGTCCCACGTCGAGTTGCCGTAGTTGAGCTGGTAATTGCCGTAAGGGTCGTACCACGCGTTGGTTGTGCCCTCGGTGTCGGCGTTCTGCGCAAAGTCCAGCGCGTGCGACCACGTGTAATTAGCGTCGAAGGTCACGCTCTTGAGCGACCGGTTGAGCACCTCCACCACTGCGGCGTTGTAGCTCGAGTTGACGTTGCTCACCATCTCCGTGATGGAGCCGAAGTTGACGGCGTTCGGTCCCAGGAGGGCGGTGTTGCCGTAGCTGGTGTAGATGTTGTTGATGGTCAGGTTGTTGGTCCCGGCCGCGATCGGACCCTTGCCCGAGGCGTCGGCAACGTTAATGGTCACCGATTTACAAGCCGTCGGCGAAGCCGAGCAGGGCTCGATGTTGACGTTCAGAAAGTTCGGCAGCCGCCGCCCCAGCGAGCCCAGGTAGCTCGCCGAAACGTACGTCCCCTTCCCCAGCGCCTGCTGCACCTGCAGGTCGAACTCCTGTACTTCGGGCAGCCTCAGGGTGGGAGAGAAGAAGTACGAGGTCGGTTTGGCGCCGCTGCTGCCGGCGGCGAAGCGGCTCGGAAATTGCGGGCCTTCCGAAATCGTCGAAGTGGGCGCGTTATAGAAAGTTGGGCTCGTTTGCGCCGCCGGGCTGCCGGTGTCGAACAGCACTTCCAGCAGGTTGCCGTTGGTGATCCGTCCGTAGTACATACCCCAGCCGCCACGCAGAATCGTCTGGCCCTTGCCGAGAAGATCGTACGCGAGGCCCACGCGCGGCCCGAAGTCCGCGTTGTCGGTGGGATGATTCGTCAATCCCTGGTATGGCGTAAAGCTGCCGTTTGCCTGCGTGAACGCCGGGGTCGGTCCCGGCAGGGACTCATGGTCGTACCGCAGGCCCAGTTCCAGCGTCAGGCGCGGTGAAAACTTCCAGTTGTCCTGCGCGAACACGCCGGTGTCCATCGTCGAAAGAGCATACGTGGCCGCGCCGAATCCCTGGTAGAAATCCGCGTAGCAAGGATAACCGCCCACCACCGAACCCGCATTCGACGCCTTGGTGCCGTCGCCGTATTGGCCCGCGTACTCGGCGTAGTCGGAGTCGCAGCCCGTGCCGCCCGTCGACAGCACTCCGTTCTTGAAGTTGAGAAGGTCGTTCATGTAGAGGCCGAGATACCCGTAGACATATTCGCCGTTGCCTTCGTACAAGCTGTTCTGGAAGTCGTTGTTGTGCACGGCGTCAAGGCCGAACCTGAGGCTGTGGTTGCCCTTGTTCCAGTAGAGGATGTCGCCAATCTGCCACTTTCTCTCCGAGGGATAGGCGGGCCGATACGAGTAATACGGCGAGCCCGCGTAGAAGCCCCACCCCGAAGATCCCTCGGCCACGTTCACGTAAGGAATGTTGTTGCTGTTGTTGTTCAGGTCCGCCATTGTGTATGCGGTGTAAGGCTGCTGGTTTTCGTCTTCGAGCTCGCGGCCATATTGATAAAGCAGTTCGTTGCTCACGTTCGCACTGATCAGCGAGGTCAGCTTCGTTAGACCGTAGTCCAGCTTCACAAAGTCGTTGCCCTGCGTATCGCGGGCGTAGAAATCCGTGGACGCGGTTTGCACACCGCCCGGCGAATCCCACCGCAAGCGATGGAACAGTGCGCTCCAATGGTTTCTGTCGTTAATCTGCCAGTCCAGCTTCGGCGTGTTGATCTCCTGGTAGCCGAAGCGCGGCGCCTGCCCCACATCCGAGCTCAGGCCCAAATCTGAAATCGCATTTGCGCCCGGATAATTGCCGATCGTCGTGTTGGCGCTGCCGTTGATGAGCGCCGCCCATTCGTACGCCGCCTGCGTA
>JASHTU010000261.1 GCA_030040395.1 Acidobacteriaceae bacterium | reverse complement strand
CGAAACTCTTGCGACGAGTCGTCGAACCGCCCAATTTGCCAGAGGACATGCGTCTGTGCGCCCGCCAAAGCAGCTGCGGCCAGCAACAGCAAACCTCCAAGCCCGCCCGTCCGCTTCATGGTTCCTCACCACTTTGGTTGTATCGTGACCACGCCGGGGCGCTTGGGATCTTCAATCCACGATCCCATCTCCTGCTTGAGCGCCAGCTCGTGATATTGGGCCAGCTTGTCGTGATCCAGCTGCACGCCCAGCCCCGGGCCCTGTGGAACCGCCATGGAGCCGTTGGCCGTGTACTCGAGCTTGCCGCCCACCAGGATGTCATCGGTCAGGTGGTGGTAATGCGAATCCGCGGCCGCGCTTAAGTTCGATATGGAAGCCAGCAGGTGCAGCGCCGCGGCCTGCGAGACGCCGAACTCCGCGCCGCTATGCAATCCCACGTCGAGCCCCAGGGATTCGCAAACGCCGGCGGCGATGCGCGCCCGTGAAATGCCGCCGTACCAGTGCGGATCGAGCAGCACCACGTCCAGCACATTCATGCGCGCGGCCGGCGCCAGATCTTCGAATGCGAAAATGCTCATGTTCGAGGCCAGCGTGATCCACGGCGCCTTGGCGTTCACCCGCTCCAGGGCGCGCATCCCCCACACCGGGTCTTCGTAGTACTCCACATCGTAATCGGCGAGCCGGCGCGCCATGCGCACAGCCGTGGTCACGCTCCACGCGGCGTTCGGGTCGAGACGGAGTTTGAGGCCGGGAAACGCCTTGCGCAAGGCGATGAACGTCTCCACTTCCTCGTCCGGATGCATGACCCCATTCTTGAACTTCAGTGTCCCGAAACCGTAGCGGCCAATCAGTTCGCGGGCGTACGCGACCATCTGCTTCGCGTCGCCGATTTCCCCTTCGCCGCGGTCATTGGCGTACCGGTAGAAGGCATAGCCTGCGAACGGGATCTCATCCCGCACGCGGCCGCCGAGCAGGTCGCAGACCGGCCGTCCGATCGCCTTGCCTTGCAAGTCGAGACACGCGAACTCAACGCCCGCATAGCCCAATACGTTGCCAAAGAGCTTCTGTGCGCTGGGCGAAGACAGCTTCCAGCGGATGCGTTCGAGCTGAAACGGATCCTCGCCGATCAACAGCGAACGCATCTCCTCGAGCTGCCCTTCGCGGCTAGCTCCGCTGTAACACTCGCCCAGGCCGGTAAGGCCTTCGTCGGTGTCCACTTCAATCACCAGCCGCGAAAAACCCGGATGGGCGCCGAAAGCGTAGCGCAAGGGCGCTTCAATGGGAATAAACGCGGAGGTCCACCGTAAGTCTCGAATCTTCATCTTTTGCCATTTCCCGGCGTCTGATTGAGGTTCACAAGCCGCCGCAGGGGACGGTTCGCGTTCGGAGGAGAAATCATGCGCGCCGCTTCGGTCCTCTTCAGCCTGATATTGTCAGACAGATGCTCCCCGTATATATACCCTGCGACCCGCTAACGTCAATATGCTGCTTCTCTTGGCCTGACGCCGGCTGATCAAGAGAGCGGCTCCGCTCTGCGCTCGCGCCGGGACTTTCGAGCTATTGACAACGGCAGCGAATATGGCATATTGTCGGATCGTTCGTTATTCGGCATGTCAGACAAACTCATCCGGAGCCCCGCCAGCCGCCGCGCTTCCGCCGGCCAACGGGAATCCCTGATCGACACCGTGGCGCAGCGCATCGAGTCGTTGGTCCGGAACGGCCAGCTCGGACGCGGCAGCCGTTTGCCCCCCGAACCCCGCCTGGCGAAAGTGCTCAACGTCAGCCGCGCCTCGCTGCGTGAGGCGCTCAAGGGCATGGTGTTTCTGGGGCTGCTCAAAGCCCGGCCGGGAGACGGAACTTATCTTCTGCCCTCGCTGAGCGGCATGGTCAAGCGGCACTTCCAATGGATGCTGCTGCTCCAGGAGATCAAGTATTTTGAGCTCTACGAATTGCGCCAGATTCTGGAGCCGGCCGCCGCGGCGTTGGCCGCCCGCCGCGCCACGCGTGAAGATCACGAGCAGATGCGCGCCGCGCTGGGGGCCATGCGCGCCGCTATCCACGATCCGGTTCTTTTTGTGCGCGCGGAGATGGAATTTCACGACGCCATTACCCAGGCCTCGAAGAACGCCGCCCTGCTCACCACCATGCGCATGATGTATGGAGCCCTGGCGGAAGGACGCCATCGCGTGCTGCCGCTGGTGGAGAGCTTGCAGAAACACTGCGCGCACCATGAGCGGATTTACAGGCTCATCGCCAGTGGGGATGCCGTCGTGGCGCGACGGGCGATCACTGAAGATCTGAAATACGCTGAATCGCTTCTTCGCAAGGATTTGAGCGTGCCGGAAAAGACCGGCGCGGCAACGGAACAGATGTACAAGTCAGTCCCGGCTGCCTGGACTCCCCATTCCGGCAAGAAGACCGGAACCGGGGCGCCCGGCAAGAGGGAACGGCAAGAGAACACGCGCGGGTCAAATTCGTAGCTGCGGAAGCGCGCGCGCGGCCAGGGCTGCGCGGGCGCTGACGGGAATGGCGTTCATTCGGCCCCGTTCCCGCTTTATTGGGGCGCCGACGAGACAATTGTGTCCGTCCGAAACAGGTTCAGGAGGCAGGAAATGAAAATTGCGGGTATAGTCCAAAGATTACGGCTGGCTCATTCTCCCTTTGCACGGGGCGCCATCGGAGCCATTTTGGCGGTTCTCGTGCTGGGATTCGGCGCGCCGGCGTGGGCTCAGTTCGACATCGGAACCATTACCGGAACCGTCGCCGATAGCACCGGCGCCGCCATTCCCAACGCGACCGTCACCGTCGCCAACACTAACACTGGGGTCCAGACCACGCTCCATTCCGATGCAGCGGGAAGCTTTGTCGCTTCCGCCCTGCCATTCGGCCGCTACATCGTCTCGGCTGAAGCCACCGGATTCAGTCGGGCTTCGACGCCGGCCCTTGAACTCAACGTGGGCGCCACTGTCGCCGTCAACTTGCGCCTCACGGTGGCAGCCGCAAACGAAAGCATTCAGGTCACCGGAACCCCCACCACCATCGACACTTCCTCGAGCACTTCCGGCGCCACGCTCAACACCACGCAAGTCGGCAACCTGCCCGTGAACGGCCGCGATGTCAGCGACTTCCTCGAGATCTCCCCCGGCTCGGTCGGCTCGACGGGATATTTTCAGGGCAGCGTCAATGGGCTCGATAACATCTTCACCGGGCTCAACATCAAGCTCGATGGCCAATCGGCCAACCGCGGCGACGTGAATGGCTTCCTTGAAACCGAGGGCCAGGAGGGCGCGCGCATCACCCGCGCCAGTGTCGACAGCATCCAGGAGATCGATTTCGCCAACAGTGGTTATAGCGCCCAGAGCGGTTTCTCGCTCGGGCCGCAGATGAATATCATCACCAAGGGCGGCACAAATGAGTTTCACGGCGCGGCGTACGACTACTTTCGCAACCAGTCTCTCGACGCCCACGATTATTTTGACAATGGCCCCAACGCGCCGCTGCACCTGAATCAGTTTGGCGGAAACCTGGGCGGACCCATTGTTTCCAAAAAGCTCTTCTTCTTTACAAACTACGAAGGCGACCGCACCCACATCACCACCCCCGCGCCGTTATATGAAGTCCCCAGCGCCTATGTCCGCTCGCAGTTCGTTTCGTCCATGCAGCCCATCCTGTCCATGATGGCGACGCTGCCCTCGGGATGCGGGTTGGGTTCCACAACCGCCACCTGTGACTATGACACCGCTTATCCGGATATGTTCAACCCTTCCACCTACGACTTGGTCTTCACTCCCACTACCCTTTCCAGCATCGTTAGCGAAAATACCGGATCGATCCGCCTCGATTACAACATCACCGATAACGACCGCCTGATGTTCCGCTATAACATCAACGACTCACAGACCACCGATCAATACGGAATCAATCTGAACCAGGTCGCGCCCGAAGCGCTGCGGACCCAGTTGGCGAAGATTGACGAGACCCACATCTTCAGTCCCACGCTTCTGAATGAGTTCAGCGTAGCCGTCAACCGCTTCTACTCCAACACCACCTCCAATACCGGCCAGCCCTACGTGATCATCGCGTCGTTTTTCACCAATCTCGGATCGCTGCCCGGGGCCAACACCTTCAACCAGACCAACGCCAATACGCTGCCCGAAATCTTCGACAACGTCACCAAGACGGCCGGTAGCCAGACGCTCAATATGGGCCTCCAAATCCGCCTCAATCGGCTCAACACCTGGCTGCGGCCGACCGAAAGTTACGACTACTACAGCTTCCAAAGCCTGGAAACCAACTCCCCGTTCGTGTTGCAAAAAGAGGGAACGCCGGGTTTCATCGGCAATGCGAATTCCAACTGGGACGTCTACGCTCAGGATGACTGGCGGCTGAACCGCAAGCTGGTTGTCAACCTCGGCCTGCGTTACGACTCGAACACCACTTGGAATGTGGGCCACGGCGATCAGCGCCAGTTCATCTACGCCACACAGACCTTTGGTCCCGCGGGCCAGAATGCATACAACCCTTCGCACATCGACGTTGCTCCGCGCATCGGCTTCTCCTGGGACCCGTACGGAAACGGCAAGACCGTGGTGCATGGCTACGGCGGCCTCTTCTATATGCCCATGCAGCCCTCGCCCAACACGCTGGCCGACAATATGCCGCAGAACGAAACCATCTCCGACAACCTTTTTGATGCCCTCTTCGGCAACCCGCCGTTCTCCATCTCCTACCCCACGCCCAATCCGCCTTTGCTTCCCGGAGAGCAGAACGTATTTATCTTCCCCACCAATCCTCGCGATCCGGTTTCGACCAACTGGCTCTTCGGCATCGAGCAGGAGATTGCCCCGGAAACTGTCCTGACCATTAATTACACTGCCAATCGCGTCCAGCATACCCAGGCCGGCGTCGCCTTCCAGGCGCTGAATCTCAACCCGCAGAGCCCCAATTCCAATGTGCCCCGTCCTCTGTCGGCCAAAGGCATTCCCTACCAGAACGAAAACTACTATCCCAACAGCCTCTTCTCCAACTACAACGCCATGCAGGTGCAGTTGCGCAGAAATGCAAAGCAACTTACGCTGCAAGCCAACTACACCTGGTCGCATGAAATCGACGACGAAGTCAACGTCTTCGCGGGTTTTGAAGACCCCATGAATCCGCTCTTCGACCGCGGCAACGGCGACTGGGACACGCGCAACAATTTCACCGCCAGCGCCGTCTACTCTCTGCCCGAACTCAAAGGCTCAAAACGCTTGACGCAGGAGGCTCTGGGCGGATGGCAGGCGTCCAGCATCCTGCAAACCCGCTCCGGGCTTTCCCAGAATGTCGAAGTCACCAGCGGATTTTTCGGGAACTTCATGCGGCCAGATTATGTCCGCGACCAGGGAGTAAAGCTTTCCAGCGCCGGTTGGCCCAGCTCCAGTTACAACATCAAGGCCTTTGCGCTCGAACCGGGTTTCGACGGAATTTACGGCGACCCTTCCACCATTGGCAATGTAGGACGCAACTCGTTGCGCGGGCCGGCATACTTCCAATGGGACATGTCCGGAATGAAGAATTTTCCGATCACGGAAAGGGTGCAGATGCAATTCCGCGCGGATATCTTCAACATCTTCAACCATCCCAATTTCTCCAATGTCGACACCGGCATATGCAGCGCCGTTTCCTACCCCAATACAACCTCCGCGGCCTGCACCCACAACAACCTGCGATTGACAAACAACGGTTACTGGGCCGGATTCGGAACCTCCAGCGCCACCATTGCGGGCGCCGACGGAAGCCAGATCGGCAACGGCACCAACCGCCAGGCCCAGTTGTCGCTTAGAGTGATCTTCTAAATGCAGGCTTACCTGCGCCTGACGGCAAACTTCACTTTTGGTCGCCAGGCGCAGGCGGCGATTGAATCATGCTGCTGGCGGTATCGGGAGCGCGGCGTCATAACACGCAAGGAATTCGAATTGAATGCATCGAGGCGAATCGACGTGCATGCGCTCATTCCTCATCGCCGGCTGTTTTCCCTGTGCGTCTGCGGGTTGTTTCTCTGTCTACCCGCATGGGCGGCGTCAGTCCACTCCGCGTGCACTCCGAAATTCCCTCTCCAGACCGGTCAGACCCTTGGTTGGCAGGGAGCCGACGCCGCTTACTCCATCCCGCTGCCCGGCGGGCGGGATCTATGGATCTTCGGTGACACCCTCTACGGCGAGCGGCGCATGGTGCACGATGACCAGCCGCGGATGGTGCGCAACAGCATCGGCGTCTCCACCTGCAGCGCGGATGGCCGCTTTCATCTCACCTATGTCATTCGCAAAGACGCCGCGGGGCGGCCGCAGGACTTCTTTAAGGCGCGGCTTCCCAACACCTGGTATTGGGCGTTGGATGGATTCGTCGCCGGCCGCGACGTTTGGGTCTCTCTCCTGTGCGTGCGCAACGCGCCCAGCGCAAAATCGCAAGCCATGGCTTTCGCAACCTGCGGGGCCGATCTTGCCCGCATCTCCGCGCCAGGCCTCGACCCGCAGCGCTGGAAAATCGACGATTTCCCGCTGGTTCCCGATGGCGCGCACGCCTATCCCTCCGCCACCGCCGTATCTCGCGGAAGCTACGCCTATATCTTCGCTCTCCAAGAGTCTGGCTCGCGTCCTCTGTTGGCGACGCGCATCCCCCTGCGCGGCCTCGGCGACCCGGCCAAACATCTGCAATACCTGGCCAACGGCGGGCGTTGGCT
>JASHTU010000260.1 GCA_030040395.1 Acidobacteriaceae bacterium | reverse complement strand
ATCTGCATTGCGAAGGGCAGATCGCGCTGCACCTCGAGATTCCAGATTTGCGCGTAGCCGATGTGGAAGTTGGGATCGATGGCGTAAGTGTCCTGGGTGAAGCCGGAACAGGGAACGAAACCGTTGGCCAGCGTGAGCAGGCACGCGGCTCCATTTTGCACACTCAGGCTTTTCGAGAGCGGATACTGTTGCGCTAGTCCGGTCACAATCCTCAAATAAACCGAAGTGTCGGGATAGACGCCGTAGCCGGCGCGCACCACGACGCTGGACGCGGAGATGGGACGCCACGAGATGCCGACGCGCGGCTCGAACATTTTTGGTCGGGCCACATCAGCGACGCGGGATAGCGCGCGCCTGTGATCGAGCCCATTGGATCGCTCCCTTCCACCGGCGCCGCGGCCGTGAAGCCGTCGGCAAGGTCCAGATTCACCAGCCGTCCGAACAGCTCCGTCATGGGAGCCAGGTAGTCCCAGCGCATTCCCGCGTCGATGGTCAGAATCGGCAGCACACGCCATTCGTCAGTGAAATAGGCGTCATAGACCGGCTCGCGAAAATATTTGTCCGCATTGCCGTAGGCGATGGCGCTGGTGTCGGAAATGCCGATGAGAAAGTCCGCCAGGTCCGAGCCAGACGATGTGACGCCGCCCGCCGAGCCTGCCGTCGCCGCGCCGGTGAAAGTGAACGTCCCGCGCGGGTTCTGCTGTTGGAGTTCGTTCCAGTCCTGCCGGCGATAATCGCCGCCCACCTTCACTTCGTGGCGGCCGTGATAGAAGAGCGCGTGGGCCGAAGACGCATTGGTTTGGTTGCGATTGAATTCGCTGTTGCCGTCGCTCAAGCTGGAAAATCCGCTGATGAAGTTCAGTGACGGCGGACCCCAGTCGGCCGGGTCTTGATCGTTGCCGCCGATCCCCGCGTCGCCCGAGACGTTTACGCGATGCTCAAATTCCGGCGTCACCTGCGTGCGTAGCCGGGTGAAGTCGTAGCCGGAATAGAGAAAAATGCGCGTGGCCAACCGGTGCAGCCAGTGGATGTTCGCGTGCAGTGCCAGGGTATCGTTCCCATCCACAAACCCGAAGAGGTTCACGCTGCTGGCGCGCGTGCTCTGAAAATTGAACTGCCCGTCAAAGGAGTCTTTGCGGCCTATGGTCTTGAGAAGATGCGATTGCATTGAGTCCTGGTGGGTGTCGTTGAGCACGGGCGCCCGGTAGCTGTACATTGCGCCGTTGGCGATGTTGGGCTGGGGATAGAGATTCAGGAGCGCGGCCGCCTGCGGGCTGACCGGCACGTTATTGCCTACATACGGTTGACCCGTCGCCTGATTGAAAATGGTGATGGGCTCTGTCCCTCCGCATTCGCCAGCCCCGCCAGGTCGCCCGCGCGCTCGGCGATGGTCGGAGTCAGGCCCGTCTCGATGGCGGCGCTCTTGTCGCGCGTCCAAATGTAGGCCAGGAAAAAGTTCGGTCCATTCGGCATCAGGTGCGGAATCAGCAGCGGTCCGCCGAGCGTGGCCACATTGGTGATGTGCGTGTACGAGCTTTTCGCCACCTCCACGCCAGCGACGTTGAACGGCCGCGCGTCCGTCGCTGAGTTATCTATATAGGCCGCGAACTCGCCATGGTAGAGCGCGCGTCCGCCGGGGTGCGCGTTGCCAAAGGCGGGGTTGGTGGAGTAAAGCGAAGTGGCCGCATTGTTCACGCTCCCGTTCACCAGGACTCCGTCCGCGCTCTGCTCCCTTGCCACGGGCAGCGGCGCTGGCGGCGCCGGCTCGTTTCCCTGCACCGTATCCTTGTTCTGCGGCCTCTTCACCACGGCCACGCTGGGCGTCTCCAGCGCGTTTCCTGCCGGCTGCGCGTGCGCTTCCAGCTCATCCAACGGCAGCGGCGTTAGCGTAAATTCGCTTACCGGAGTCTTTGGCCCCACGGTGACCTCGGCGTGGACAACCATGAACAACTGCATCTCGATTTCGATCTTCCACACGCCTTCGGCCAGGTTTTCGAAGTGAAAGACGCCGCCCAAGTCGGAGACGGTGCTGAACTTCTTCGCGCCTTCGGTGGCGATAATCGTCGCGCCCGGAACGGGCAGGCCGTTGAAGCTCACCTTGCCGTAGTAGGCGGAAGCAGCCGCGGCGGGCGCCGCGGCGCAAAACAGAAGCAACATGCAGGGGGCCGAAATGATGGCGGTGCGCCAAGGCAACATGCGCTCACTCCAAGCCGCGGCTAATTCGGCGAAGGCTGCTCGATTTGATCGATGATAATCACGTCCACCGGTTTTTTGCGCGCCTCGAATTTCAATCCGAGCTGTTCCTGAACGGCCGTGAAGATCGTCAGCCCCTGCGGCGGTGGCGGCGCTCCGCCGTCTCCCGCGCCGGGCGGCGGCATGCCCATCATCCGTCCCCCCATCTCCGCCGCGAACGAGAGCGTGTAGTCGTACTTGCCCTTCAGCCCCGTCTCGTTCAACACCGTGCTGCCCAACTGCATCGAAATCATCTGCGCAAGCTGGTCGGTCGTCGCGTCGCGCCCTCCCATCGTCATCCCGTCGGGCGACATGCGCATCATCATCGCGCCCTTCGGCGGCGCTTCTTCATTGGGGGCCGGCATCGCGCCTCCGCCGCCCTGCCCGGGCTTGAGCACCATCGGCCCTCCGCCCGGAGGTGGCCCTCCATCCGGACCTCCCGGCGGAGCGTCATTCTTCCGCTCAACGCTGCTATCGCCCGTCGCCGCCTTCAGCTTCGGACCCCCTTGGCCACCACCAGCGCATACACCTCGAGCGTCTTGGTCTCGTGGTGAAACTTCAGCCCGAACCGCTCCTCCAGGAGCGGCGTCAGCATCTCCATGCGCTCCGTCCGCGTTAGTTTGTCCAGCTTCGGCGCGTCGTCCGGATCGACCTTGGCCTCGATGTCGTACCGCGCCGAATTCACCCAGTCCGGCTGGTTCAATAAGCGGTCTGCCGGCAGCCCGAACGTTTGGCGCAGCAGCATTGAGAGCGGCACGCCCGCAATCGAAACGCCATCGGGCGTGAGCCTGAACCCGGCCTGCATCATCATGCCCTCCGACTTGTGCAGCTTGATCGACGCCACATCAAACTTCGGCAGTTGCGCCGGAGCATTCTGTGCCTGAGGCTGGCCGCTTTGCGCCTGCGCCGCGCTGCTGCTTGCGTTCGCACTTGCCTGCGCTTGCAATCCAGCGGCGTAAAACGCCATCCACAGCGTCGCCATCGCCAGCCAGGCATCGATTCTGTGCGGATACACGGCGTGTTCGGTCAACATTCGCAACTCCCGCAGGTAAGATTCGTTTCGCGTGCGGCCGGGCGGGCAAGCGCGCGCCCCAAGTCGAGAAAAGTCTACTTGTAAGACGTTCGCCGCGCCAGTTCGCTTAAACCCTTCGCGCTGATCGTTCGATTCGACCCCTTCCAAGCCGCTGCGTCTGGCGTTAAACCGGCGAGGGCTTCTCCACGTGGTCGATCACGATCACCTCGTCGGGTGCCTTGGTGGGTTCGATCTTCAGCCCAAGCTGTTGCTGAATCGCCGTGTACAAATTCGGCGGCGCATTGGCTTCGTCATTCGTGGGCGGCACAACAATGTTCGTGGTGCGGAACTGAGTAAACCGCGAGTCGTCCGGCGTCCACTTTAACTGAAAATCGTAGCGGTCGGTCAGCCCGGTCTGGTCCACCACCGGACGATCCAGCACCGACGCCTGCATCCATGTAGCAAAATCCCTCATCGTCTGGTTGCGCACGTGCAGGTCGCCGAGGGCCGCGAAGAAGAACGCCGGCGGTCCGTTTGCTGGGCCCCTGTCCTTGCTCATCTTCGGTCCGTCCTTGGCCACGGTGATGGCGTAAACCGAAAGCTCCCTGCTCTCGCTATGAAACTTCAACTGGAACCGGTCAGCCAGCAGTTTCTGAAGCATGATGCCCGCTTGCTTTTGACTAGGTCGTCCCGGTGCGTCCGGCATTCCTTCAATGTCGTAAAGATCTGTGTTGGCCCATTCCGGCGCGTTCACAATCTCCTCGGTGTGCACTCCATAGGCAATCGCGAGCAGGTCGTTCAGGTTCGTATTCCTGGTCAGGAACTCGTGGCCGTTAAAGCCAAAGCCCTTGCCACGCTGCCCAGGCTGCCTCAGTTTAATGGTGGCCACTTCGAACGAAGGGTTGGCGTCGCCAGCCATCGGCGGAATCAGCGGCGGTGGTGTCGGAATGGCCCATTCCGTCTCCGCCGTAGCGCGGGTCAGGACAAGCGGCAAAGGGGAGGGCCCCTGGCGCTATTCGCTGTCGATGGTTTTCCCGTCCCCGCTCAACTTGCCCTCGAATTTGCCGCCAATCAAATTGAGCGCCATCTTCACGGTCGACCCTTCGAGTATGATCGTGTCGACAGCCAGAGGTTGCCCGCCCTGGTCGATGCTGTAGAACTGGGCAATGTACGCGCCGTTCGCGGCTTTGGCAATCTTCACCACAGTGCGCAAGTCGCGGCCGGCGTGCAGTGTGTCCTGCCACGTGCCGGTCAGGTCCTTCGCCGCGTTCACTGCCGCTGGCTGCACGGACGGCGCCAGCGCCGGCATCGCCAGGGCCGCCGCCCGTCCTCCCGCCACTATACATGCCAGTCCGAACAGCACCCCTTTGCACCTCCCCCATGTAGGCGATATGACGGAACGACTTCCTGAACCGGCCAAGCCCCCAAAACCCAATTCTCTCCGGTTCGAGAAGAATATACCGCTCAGGACCACCGCCGGTTTGACAATCAGACCAGATTTCGCCATGGGGCGGCCAAATCAACCTCCACGGCCAGAATTAGTTCCAGTTTTCCCCGGAACTGGAATAGGATTCCTGCCTCGCGAAGAACGAGAAACCCCCTGATCACGCGGCGAGACAGATCGGCCATGAAGGTGTCCAGGCGCCGGTGCAATCCTTGTGTAAGATTCCCTAAGTTGGTAGACTTTAATCTCCACGACCTGCGCCATTTAGTGGCGAGTCGATGGGTAATGAACGGAGCGGCTTGGCTACGATTTGCAAGTACCTGGACGACTCCAAAATCAGCAGGACGACGCGGTATTCACATCCTTTGTCTGGAGAGCGACAAACGCGGCATCGCGGCTATGATGAGCATGTATAACCGAAAGATCCGAAAACGGAGCCGACATCACCACTGACCC
>JASHTU010000259.1 GCA_030040395.1 Acidobacteriaceae bacterium | reverse complement strand
CACCGGCCCCAGTTTCTCCTGTCCCATTTTCTCCGGCCCCATTTTCTCCAGCCCCATTTTCTCTCGCCCCGTTTTCTCTAGCCCCATTTTCTCTAGCCCCATTTTCTCCGGCCCCGTTTACTCCGGGCCGTTTTCGCGTGGCCGCGCATTGGCTGCCGCGCGCATACCGTTCACTAGCACGCCGTCTCCTCCTCACGTTGCGCTCAGCAGGGGTAGTACGCGTTCTTTCACCTGCTCGGCCGTGAATGGCTTGCGGATGTAGCCACGCGCCCCGGCCTGGATCGCCTGCTTCACGTGCTCCTCGCTGGACTCGGTGGTGATCATCACCACCGGCACGCCGGGGGCCAGGTTCCGGGCGCGAATCTGGCGCAGAAACTCGAGACCGTCCATCAACGGCATGTTGATGTCGGAGAGAATGAGATCCACCGGCTTGACCGCTAAGACCTCCAGGCCCTCGACGCCGCTGCTGGCTTCGTGCACCAAAAGAGACTCCAGACCCGCTTGGCGCAACATGCGCTCCACAATCTTTCGCATCACTGAAGAATCGTCAACGATTAAGGCTCGAATCTCGGTCATGCCCGGGCTCCTCTGCTTCCCACGGCGAAACCAGGGTTCCTGTGTCCGGAGAAAATCACTGCAGGGTCCCCGCTCCTTGCCACCCCAACGACGAAACCGTGTCGTTCCACCCCGGAAGGAAAAGCGCGCCTTCTCGGACCCCGGGCGCCCCGGACTTGAAGGTGCGGCTCCGAGACATACCCTCTCTGGTTTCGCTATAGCCTATCGGCTTTGGCGGCCGATTCATGAGCCGTAGACTGGTTCCCGGCTCCCTCGCTTGGCTCCCGGCCTTGCGCCTCAACATCCGCCCCTCAATTTCCACCCGCCGAGCCGATCAGATCGCTCACCGCGTCGAGCTCGGGCACGGCGCTGGTCCGGGGCCGCAGCCACATCCGCAACCAAAGGCAGTCGTGCACCCGCGCCAGGCGCGACTCGACGGGCCGCGCGCGTTCGAGAGCCCGCGCCATGGCGTACGCGAGGGCCGGCTCCGACGCCGCCTCGATCAACTCCACTGCGGGGAAGCGCGCCTTGAGCAGGCGCGCATGCGCGGGGCGGAAGCGCGACTCCTCCACCATCCCGCTTTCGACCCGCAATCCCGTAATCCGCTCCACCGCCAGCGCCAGCGCCGGGTCGAGCCGGTCTTCGAAGCCAAGATAGAGAATCCGGCCCGCGGCCACACGCAGAGGCAGCGCGCCAAAGGCGTCGATGAACAGCCGCGGCACGAGCGGCGTAAGCCCCTCCGGGTCGTGAAACTCGAGGGGCAGCACCGGACAGCTCCATTGCAGTCCCAGCGCCCGCGTCACCAGCGCCGCGCTAACCCCCTGCTGGCGCGCCAGCCAATAACCCAGCCGGCCGCCGCCCGCCGCTCTCTGCGCCTCCAACGCGCCGCGCAACTGGTCCGCCGCGATCCAGCCCCGCTCCAGCATCACCAGTCCCAGCGGCAACCGGGGCCGTCGGGTGTCCGCCGCGCTTCCCCGCGCCTCCATCTCCCGCGCCAGAGCCAGGCCGACCAGCGCCCGCGTACACGCCTCCGAGCAGCACCATCCGCCTTCAAAGACGGGCGCCGAGCGGCTGCGCCACAACCGCAGCCAGCCGGAACGGCAGCCGGGATTGGCGCAGGTGTCGAAGATGCGCCCTCGCGCCGCGTCGGGAAGGCGCGAAGGCCCCCCCGGAGCCGGATCGGCCAGAGCCAGGGCCGCCGCCGGCAAAGCCAAATTGGAGCGGGAAGAGACGCGCGCCGCCGCATTTCGGTTCAGAACAGGCATCGGATGCTCTCCAGCCGCTTTTGGGGCGCGGCCACTTCGGTCACCCGCAGCCCGAAGTTGCCGTTCACCAGCACCACCTCGCCGCAGGCCACAATCTTGTCGCTCACGATCAGGTCCACGGGATCCGAGACATGACGGTCCAATTGCACCACGTCACCGGGCCCCAATTCGAGAATTTCGCCCAGCGGCATCTCCCGCGAGCCAAAGCGCAGCGAGGCTTCGAGCTCGATGTCGAGCAGCAGCTCGAGCCCCGGACTCAAGGACGGCGCGCCCGGAGCGGGAGGGCGGAGATCGGCCGCGTTCTGGGCGGCCTTCGGGTCAAGATTCGAGTTAAGCTTCGGGTCGAGCTTCGGGTCAAGATTCCGGTCAAGCTCCGGATCAGAACTCCGCGCTGCGCTGGCCGCGGCCCCACACGCCCGCACCTCGTCGCGGACCAAAACAGCCCATGCCCGGTCGCCGGAGCGCAACTGGAAGGCGCGCGAAAGCTGCGCTTCTCCCGCGATCTCCTCGAACTTCTCCACCCGCGCGTGCTTGCCGGTCCGCGCCAGCAGCTCTCCGGCCGCGGCTTCCGCCGTCTCGCGCACCAGTTCGGCCCAGGCGGTCTTCTGATCCATACCTTCGCCGGCCAGCGAGGTCTCGAGAAGCCCGCCGTCGAAGAGGATCGAAAATCGTCCCTCTTCGTCCCCGGCCAAGGTCGCCGCAAACCCGAACGAGCCGGCGCCCAGCGGCTTGGGCAGCGCTTCCACAAGCTCCGGCTCGCCGGCCAGCGCCTGCGCGAAGAGGTCCGTGGCCACCTGCACCCAGCAGTCGATATAGTTTTTCATTTCCCCTCCCCGGCCCGGGCGCGCTCCATCCGCGCGGCCCGGTGCGGACCCTGGCGGATGGCTTCGGCCCGGTTCAAGGTTTGGCCGCCGGCGCGCCACAGGGGCAGGGTGTTAGCGGCCAGATCCAGGCGCAACACGCTGCCCGGTTCAAGCCCCTCGAGCTCGCTCGCCCGCACCCGCACTGCGGGCAGTTGCAGAGAGCAGCCGAAGCGGATGCGCCGCGCCGCGGCCTGCATCCGTTCCCGCGCGTCGCCGGCGTGACGCCGCCCCCGGACCCATTCCATGGTGAGCCGGCGCAAAATGGTGTTGGCCACCACCGCCGGAAAGGCCAGGTTCAGCAGACCCGAGCTGTGCGGCATGCGAATCTCGAAGCTCAGGCACAAGGTCTTTTCGGCCACCGACATGATGCGCGCCACCTGGGTCTGCATCTGCCGCCGCTCGAAGCTGAAGCTCAAACCCACCGGCTGCCAGGCCGCAGTCAGCTCCCGGCAGACTACCTCGACTACGCTGGCCAGTATCGACTCCTCGATGTCGGTCAGCTCGCGAAGGGGCCCGTCCTTGCCGTCGCCGCCCAGCAACAGGTCGATGATCGGCGGCGCCAGGCCCAGATCCAGTTGCAACACCGAAATTGCCCCCAGGGGCTCCAGCCGCACGCTGGCCATGTAGCTGATCTCGGGAATTCTCAGTAGAAACTCATTGAACTGAATCTGCTCAGCCGAGACCAGGTTGACCTGGAAACGGGTGCGCAGCCACGCCGCCAGATTGTGGGTCAGGTTGCGGGCAAACAGGTCGTTCAGCAGGCTGATCGCGCGCATCTGTTCGGTCGAAATCTGGCCCGCCGAGGCGTAATTGAACGGAGTCACCCGGGCCCGCGCCTCGGACTTCCCGGTTTCCGGCGCGGAACTGCGCGCCGCCTCGAAGAGCGCGTCGATCTCATCCTGCTGGAGAGTTTTTTCGGCCATCGAAGTTTCCTCCTCCCTGGCTCACGACCCGGCTCGCGCCGTCGCCTCAACTCGCCCTGCGCTGCCCTGCACGCAGGGGCTTGCGCGCGGAACGGTCGAAGGCGCCGCGCGCCGCCAGGTCCTTGAGCGCCGCCCGCAGGTGCATCACCGCCGAGGCGTGCACCTGCGAGACCCGCGACTCCACCACCCCCAGCGCCAGCCCGATCTCGCGCATGGTCATCTCCTCGTAGTAGTAGAGGGTCATCACCAGCCGCTCCCGGTCGGGCAGGTTGGCAATGGCCTCGGTGAGCCGCTCTTCGAGTTCGCCCTTCAAGCAGCGAAACAGCGGGTCCTCCTCCGGCCGGCCGGGCACGTAAGCCAGCTCCTCCTCGCCCGAGTCCTCGTTGCGCTCGAGGTGCAGGGTGCCGATCTCCAGCCCCTTCAGATCACCGAGCAGTTGCTGGTACTCGTCGAGGTCCACCCCCAGTTCCTCGGCCACCTCGATCTCGCCCGGAGCGCGGCCCAGCCGCGCCGTCAGCACGCGGATCGCTTCCTCAATGGCGCGGCCCTTGCGGCGCAACTCGCGCGGGCTCCAGTCCAGGGTGCGCAGACTGTCGAGGATGGCCCCGCGAATGCGGAACTGCGCATAGCTGCGGAACTGCACCTTCTTGGCCGGATCGAATTTGGCGAAGGCGTCCATGAGTCCCACCACGCCCGCCGAGACCAGGTCCTCGATGTCCACATGCTGGGGCAGCCGTTCGTGAATGCGGCGGGCCAGGAACCGGACGACGGGCAGATGTTCGAGCAGCAGCCGCTCCTGTTCGTCGCTCAGGGCTGCGCCAGCCGGAGCCGGCGCGGGCGGGTAACCGTTTTGGGGCGAGCTCCGGCGCATCCCGTGTTGCACTCGCTGTGCCGCCGCTCCTGCTTCGGTTGCCATCGTATATCCCCTTGCTGGCCGATCCCCTCGCTGGCCCTGGCTGACTGCTGGCCGGCGATTAAATTTC
>JASHTU010000258.1 GCA_030040395.1 Acidobacteriaceae bacterium | reverse complement strand
GCCGCGTGGGCCCAGCAGGCTGCCGGATCGATTACCGGGCTGGTGACCGACGCCTCCGGGTCCGTGGTCGCCAACGCCACCGTCACCGCGCGGGACGTGGAGCAGGGCACCACCTGGGTGACCAAGACCACCGGCGCGGGCCTTTACGAATTTCCCACCATTCCCATAGGCAGAATTGAAATTAAAGTGGAGGCGTCGGGGTTCGCCACGCAAGTGCGGAATCCGTTTACGCTGGTTCTCAACCAGGTGGCCCGCGTCGATTTCCATCTGAACGTAGGCTCGGTGAGCGAGACGGTGACGGTGACGAGCGCTCCACCGCTGCTGCAGACCGACACCACGCAATTGGGCGCCTTGATTGACGCTACCGCAGCGAACAACCTGCCGCTGGCTTCGCGTGACGTCAACCAGTTAACGCTGCTGGCCCCGGGCGTCGTCAGCCCCAACATTTTCTCTTTTGAATCTCCGGTGAGCACGTTCGGCACCGGCCGGCCGATGGTAAACGGAGCCCGCGAGCAGGATGACAGCTTCCTCCTCGACGGCATGGACATGAACCAGCAGGACAACAGCGAAGTTGCCTATACGCCGGCCCCCGATGCAGTGCAGGAATTCAACATCATCACCACAAACGCCGGGGCCGACTACGGCAACTACATCGGCGGCGTGATCGTGGAGTCGATCAAGTCCGGCTCCAACGCGTTCCACGGCGATCTCTACGAGTACGTGCGCAACACCGACCTGAATGCGAACAGTTGGCAGGACAAGGGCTACGCCTGGTTACAGATTCAGAACCCGAACGGCCCTGCGGGAAGCTACATCAATGACAACGCCTTTCCTCGTCCGCCGATGCACTGGAATCAGTTTGGCGGCACAGTGGGCGGACCGATCATCAAGAACAAGCTGTTCTTCTTTGTCGATGAGGAGACCACGCGCTACAGCCTGCCAAATACGTCGGAGAGCAACAACCCCGTTCCGCCGGCTTTCCTGGCGGGCAACTTCGCCAGCGTCTGCACGGGCGCTGGAGGGTCGTTCAATAGCAGCGGCGCTTGTTCGGCGGCTGGCGGCCAACTCTATGACCCGTACAGCTATAACGCGTCCACCGGGCTGCGCAGCGTCATTATTCCGAACAACAACCTGGCCGCGTATGCGGCCACGGCCACGGACGGAATCGCGCTCAGCAAGGCGGCCCAGAGCATTATCAGTTCCTCACTATTTACGAGCTCGGTTCAGCAGCCTACTTATTACACGTCCAGTTCCATCAACGCCTATCAGGCCGACGCCAAGATCGACTGGCAGGCCTCAGACCGCGATCACATCATGGGCCGCTGGACGCAGATGCACACCATGTATACGGCTTCGAACGGCATTGACAACGCTCTGAATCCGGCGGCGGAACGGGAATATCCGCTGAAGAACTTTGTGGTGAACTACGACCACACCCTATCGCCAACCTTGGTGAACGAGGTTCGCTTGGGCTTCCAGGATTTCCCGGCCAACGACCAGGAGTACACCAACACCAGCGGGAAAAATCTGCCGTCGATCTTCGGCATCCCCGGGGTCAACGACACCTTACTTCCCACAATCAATTACGCCGGTTCCGGTGACTTTACACCCATTGGCACCAACGACCTGTTGGAGAGCTTCCACGACACCACCATCGAAGCCGAGGACGCTGTGACCTGGACGCACGGCAGGCACTCCGTTCACGCCGGTTTCGAATTCTTCAACTACCGCATGAACGACGTCTATCCCGGCAACGGCGGCTTGGCCGGCGGCTGGACATTCACCGGCCAATTCACGGGAGCGGACACGGCGAAGGACGCGAATCCGGCCGCGGTGAACAATATTAACGCGACTGGGTTCGCCGACTTCCTGCTGGGGTTGCCGGAGTACGTGCAGGAGGGCGCGGCTTTCACACTGCACCTACGGAACAGCGTCTATGGCGGTTTCGTTCAGGACAATTACCAAATCGCTCATAACCTGACCCTGAACCTGGGCCTGCGCTATGAGGACATCACGCCTCGAGGGGACGCCGTCAAGGACGCCAACATCAACTTCGATCGTGTGACCGGCAACCCGGAGGTGGGAACCAACTACGTAAACTACATGGGAATCGACAACTGGCAGCCGCGCTTCGGCTTCGCATGGCAGCCCGGCTTTGCCCCCAAAACGGTAGTGCGCGGAGGCTTCGGCATCTCGGCCTATATGGAGGGCGAGGGAGTCAACAACATGGCCGACCAGAATCCTCCGAATACGCTGGCTCACGAAGTAACCAACAACAACGTCAACCTGCCGACCTTCACGCTCGACAAAGGCTATAGCGCGTTCCCGGCGGCCGGCTGCACCGCTGCCGGTGTGATGAGCCTGTCGGCGGCCTGCATCTCCGGGGCCACCATTCACGAGACCAACCCCAATCTGCAACCCGCCGTCGATAGGCAGTGGAACCTAACCCTTCAGCATCAGTTTGGCGGTAACACCACGGCGTCGCTGGGATATGTGGGCAACTCCATTCAACACATGATGGACATTTACTGGTACGGGCAGTCCCTCCTCAATTCGAACGGAACCATCAGCCCGCCTCCATATTCCCATGCGCTGTTCGCGGCCGGGGCGGGGGCGGTGCGGTACAACGGGTCCGACGCGGTTTCAACGTACAACGCGATGGAAGCTACCCTGGCGACGCGCGACTACCACGGTCTCGATCTGGCCGCTTCTTACACCTGGTCGAAGTGCCTGGCTAACTCGCTGGGGTACTTCGGCTCCTACGGCGATGAAGAAGGAACGGGCGAGTTCCAGACCATCGGCCAGCACAATTTCTTCCAGAACGAATACGACCCGATGGGCGACTACGGCAAGTGCATTACCGACGCGGCGGGCGACTTCAACGCTTACGGCGTGTACGACCTTCCTCTGGGCAGGGGAAAGCAGTTCGGCTCCAGTGTTCCGAAGCCGGTCGATGAGGTGATCGGCGGGTGGCAGACGGCGCTCGACCTTACCTTCCGTTCCGGCTTCGCCATTCAGCCGGCGGGACCGGACAACTCTGGAACCACCTCCGTCAACCCGCGCCCCGATTGCGTAACCGGTGTTTCAACTTATTCTTCGCCAACGTGGGCACAGATAGGCGGATCTTTCGGACGGCTTACCCTCAACCCCAACATCGCCTCGGCGCCGGCTACGGGAACGTTTGGCAACTGCCAGAACGGCATCTGGCGCGGGCCGAACCTCAAGACCGCCGACCTCAACATCAGCAAGAAGTTCCCCATCACCGAACGCGTCAGCCTGAACTTCGAGGCGCAATTTATCAATTTGACCAACACCCCGATTTTCAGCCTGCCCGCCTCCTGGCCAGGCCCCTTCAGCGATTGCGATTCCTGCAACGGATTGCGGACAACCGGACCTGGCGGAGGCCTCGGTGGAACCGTCGGAACCTTTGGTCTTGAGGACGGCTCGAACCCCGGACGGAACATCGAACTCGCGCTCAAGCTGAATTTCTGAGAGTGGACCAAACCACCGCGCTCCGGCACTCGAATTGACCGGAACGGAGCCAACCTGCGAAGCTCGAAGCGGGCGCCCTCGAGCTTCGCTCCACTCTTTTTCCGGTGGACCATCAAGAAAGGATTCCCGCGACTCCCGCGGAGGAAACGCCGCGAAGTCATGCGCCTGAGGAATCGCGAATTGGGGGAATATGAGTACGGTCATCACCGCCGACAGACTTTTCAACGGGGCGGGCGGGATTCTCGAACATCCCGTGGTGCTGGTCGAGGAGGGGCGGATTACGTCTGTCTCCACGCGCGAAGGGAGCGAACTGCCGGCGAATGCGCGGGTGATGGACTTTGCCGGCGCGACGCTGGGGCCGGCGTTCTTCGACATTCATATTCACGGGGCGGCCGGTCACGACGTGATGGAAGCCACGCCGGAAGCGCTGACCGCGATGGGCAAGTTTCTGGCTGCGCATGGGACGGGCGCATTTCTGGCCACAACCATGACGGCTCCGCTGGATGCGACGTTGCGCGCGGTGGACGGCATTGCGCGGCTGATGGCGCAGCCCATGGATGAGGGCGCGGCGCGGGTGGTGGGGATTCATCTCGAAGGGCCGTTTCTTTCCCACGCCAAGCGCGGAGCGCAGCCGGCCGAGCACTTGCTGGCGCCGAGCATCGAGACTTTCGACAAGCTGTTTGACGCCGCCGAGGGGCAGGTGCGGCTGATCACGCTGGCCCCGGAGCTGCCGGGCGCGGTGGAACTGGCGCGCCATGCGACGGAACGCGGAGTGCGGGTGTCGCTGGGCCACTCGGACGCCACCGCGGCGGAGACGCAGGCGGCGATTGGGGTGGGAGCGGTGAGCGCGACGCACACGTTTAACGCCATGCGGGCGCTCGACCACCAAGAGCCGGGGATCCTGGGCACGGTGCTCGGCGACGACCGGATGTTTGCCGAGCTGATTTGCGACGGCGTGCACTCCAAGCCCGAAATTGTGCGGTTGTGGTGGCGGGCCAAAGGGTGGGACCGGGCGATTTTAGTGACCGACGCCATGAGCGCGGCGGGCATGCCGGCAGGTGAATACCGGCTGGGCGGATTTCTGGTGCAGGTGGCGAACGGAAAAGCGACGGCCAATGGCGTGCTGGCGGGAAGCGTGCTGACGCTCGACCGCGCGCTGGAGAACTTTGTCGCCTTTACCGGAGCAACGGTGGAACAGGGGCTGCGACTGTTGACCACCAATCCTGCGGCGATGATCGGGCTTGGCGACGGCGTGGGGAAAGTGGCCGCGGGCGAAGAGGCGAGCCTGGCGGCGGTGAATGCCGAGGGCAGGCTGCTGGCGTCGATGGTGCGCGGGCGGGTGGCTTGCGGCGCGACGGTTGGCTGACGCACGGCGATAACCTACTCCATCCTTCAAAATGCTTTAGCATCCTTGTGTGCCTGCCCTCGAAACTCCAGTGATGTATGTGCGCGGCGTGGGGCCGCGCGTGGCGGAGATGTTGCGCGCCAAGGGCATCGAGACGGCCGAGGACCTGCTCTACCGTTTGCCGTTCCGCTACGAGGACCGGCAGAATCCGCGCAGCCTGGATGAGTTGAAGGCCGGGGAGACGGCGAGCGTGATCGCGGAGGTGCGCGGAGCGGCGCTGCTACGCACGCGCAAGGGGCCCATGTTCGAAATGACGCTGGGACAGGGACGCTGCGTGATGAAGTGCCTCTGGTTTCACGCGGCGTATCTCGAAGGCAAGTTTCACGCCGGGCAAGCGGTGGCGGTGTACGGGAAGGTTGAGCCGTCGCGGTCGGCGAGCCACTTCAAAATGATTCAGCCGCAGTATGAGATTTTGCCCGACGAGAGCGCCGACGCAGAGACGCGCCTCTTGGAAGTGGGGCGGATTACGCCGGTGTACGAGTCGCTGGGGGGCAGCCGGCTGGCGTCGCGCTGGCAGAGGAAGGTGATCTTCAACCTGTTGGAGACGATGCGCGGCGGGGCACCGGAGTGCCTGCCGCGGGCGATGCTGGAGCGGCTGGATTTGCCGGACCGGGAGACGGCGCTGCGCGAGGCGCACTTTCCGCCTGAAGGAACGCCGTTTGCGCAACTGCAGAGCGCGGCCACGCTGGCGCACCGGCGGCTGATCTTCGAAGAGCTGTTTTTCCTGGAACTGGGGCTGGAGCTGAAGCGGCGGCGGATGAAGGAGCGCGCCGGCATCGCTTTCGCGACCAACGACAAGGTGCGCGAGTCGATTCGCGAGGTGTTGCCGTTCCATCCCACGGGGGCGCAGAAACGGGCGCTGGGCGAGATTGTGACCGACATGCGGGCGCCTACGCCCATGCGGCGGCTGCTGCAGGGCGACGTGGGATCGGGCAAGACGATTGTGGCTCTGCAGGCGATGCTGGTGGCGATGGAAAACGGCTACCAGGCGGCGCTGATGGCGCCGACGGAGATTCTGGCTACGCAGCATTTTTTGGCGGCGCGCAAGCTGCTGGAGCGGTCGAGCCGCAAGCCGCGGATTGTGCTGCTGACCGGCTCGCTCGACGAAGACCGCAAACGCTGGAACCGGGGGCTGATCAACCGCGGCGAGGCGCAACTGGTGATCGGGACGCACGCGCTGATCGAGGAAAAGGTGGAGTTCGACCGGCTGGGGCTGGTGGTGGTGGACGAGCAGCACCGCTTCGGCGTGTTGCAGCGGTTCAAGCTGATGAAGAAGCCGGGCCAAGCGGAGCCGGATGTGCTGGTGATGACTGCGACGCCGATTCCGCGCACGCTGGCGCTTTCACTCTACGGCGACCTGGACCTAAGCGTGCTGGACGAGCTGCCGCCGGGACGGACGCCGATCGTGACGAGGCGGGTGGCGGACGAGCGTGCCGGCGAGGTATGGGAATTTGTGCGCAAGCAGGTGCGGCTGGGCCGGCAAGCTTACGTGGTTTATCCAGTGATTAAGGTGCGAAGGACGATGAGCCGGAGCTGGATTTCTCGCGCGATCCCGAGCCTGGAATCGGAGATGGGTTGGGCGAGCCGGTTTCGTTGGAGCGGAGGGGCGCGCGTAAGGGCAAGACGGCGGAGCTTTTTCCACGCGCGCGGCAGGAGGCGAACCCGTGGGCGAAGTCCGGCTTGAAATCGGCCGTGGAGATGCACGAGAAGCTGCGCACGGGGCCGCTGGCGGGACTGCGCGTGGGGCTGCTGCACGGACGCCTGGACGCCGATGAGAAGGAAGTCATGATGCGGCGCTTTCAGCGCGGCGAGATTGACATGCTGGTGGCGACCACGGTGATCGAGGTGGGCGTGGACGTGCCTAACGCCACGGTGATGGTGGTGGAGCACGCGGAGCGGTTCGGATTGGCGCAGTTGCACCAGTTGCGCGGGCGAGTGGGCCGGGGCACGGCGAAGAGCTACTGCATTCTAATGACGAGCGCGCAGGTTTCCCCGCTGGGCGAAGAACGACTGAACGCGATGGTGCGGACGCAGGATGGATTCGAGCTGGCGGAGCTGGACCTGGCGATGCGTGGGCCGGGGGAGTTTTTCGGCACGCGGCAGGCGGGGCTGCCGGAGTTTCGCGTGGCTAATCTGGTGCGCGACCGGGAGTTACTCGAACTGGCGAAGCAGGAGGCGGCGCGGTTTGCCACGCGGCCGGAGCCGGGGGTCAGCGAGGCCGAGCGGGCGCGCGTGTGGGCGCGGCTGAAAGAGGCGTGGCAGCGGCGGTATGGGCTGGTGGAGGCGGGTTGAGGCTCTATTCTTCCAGATCCCGAAATACCAGCGACTATTCGCCTGGCGACTCCTGAACGGAACCGACGCCGACGGTTTGCCGGCCCTCCGCCTGCTGATCCTGTGGCTGGGGTGATGAGGCGTCCAGGGGATGCTCCTGGCGGTAATGCTCGACGGGCATCTTGCCATCCCACCACGCCCAATTCATGGGATAGACGTCCGGATCGAGGAAGACCTGGTAGAAGTGCCAGACGACGATGGCCAGCGTGGCCAGGATGGCTTCGTAGAAATGGATGGCGGTGGCCACATCGACCCACCAGCGCGCTAGCATGTCGCCCACCCAGACTTTGGCCCACATCATGATGCCGGTAAGCCCCATGAGGGCCGCGCCCCAGACCAGCGCCCAATACTCGGCCTTCTCTGCGTAGCTGAAGCGCCCGAACTGAGGCTTTTCGCGGCTGAGGCCCAGGTAATAGCGCATCGCGCTCCACGCGTCAAAGGCGTCCTTGGGATTGGGCGCAAGATCGCGGATGAGGCGGCGGCCTTCCTTCAACGCCGCAAGATAAAAGAGGTGATAAATGCCGGCGCCGATGAGGGTGACGCCGGCGACGCGATGAATGACGCCGCGGAGGTTCTCGCCCATGCCCAACGTGTGAGCAAACCAGGTGTCGGGGAATTTGAGCGCAAAACCGGTAAGGACGAGAACGATGAAGCTGGCAAGCAGAATCAAGTGCTGCCAACGCTGATTTGCGGTCATGCGGGTTATGTAGGGGTTCTGCATGCGGCGCAGGGCCACGGCCTTGCTGCGCCAGATGACGGCGTTGTGCAGGAACATGACGCCGATAACGAGCAGGATGAGAACGATGTAAATACGCCGCACCCAGCGCACCGCAAAGGAGCCGATGGCCTTGGGATACAGGCCGTCTCCGAGATGCACAGGGGTAAGGGTGAACTGGCGCGTGACGCCCTGGTGGCATTTGCCGCAGGTGGCGTCGAGGTTGGCGGTGTTGATGGTGGAGCGGGGATCGCTGGAAGGGAGAATGTTGTGCACGCCATGACAGCTCGAACAGTTGGCGGCGACCAGCGAACCGCCCTCGGAGGCCAGTCCGTGATAGCTGTCGAAGTAAGTGGTGACGCGGTTGCCGGGCACGCCGAACTCCTGCGAAAGGCGCACACCCTCGTGACAGCGGGCGCAGACATCGCGAGAAAGGTTCTGTGCGGCGACCGGAGAGTTAGGATTGACGGGAGACTTGATGGTGTGGATGCCGTGGCAGTCAGTACAGGTGGGGGCAAGCTGATTGCCTTGGGCAATGGCCTGCCCGTGGATGCTCTGCATGAAGGTCTGCTCAACGACGGTATGACACTTGCCGCAGGTGGCCCCCACGTTGAGTCTGGAAATGGGCGAACTGGGATTGCCGGCCGACAAAATCGCGTGGGCGGCGTGGCAATCGGTGCAGACGGCGGCCTTCTCCGATCCATTGGCGACCGCGCGGCCGTGCACGCTGCCCTGGTAGGAGATGAAGGGCTGCGCACTCTGGCCGTTGGCTTCCATCAGAAATTTCTGTCCGTGGCAGCGGCCGCAGGTGACGGGGATGTTGTCGTGGTGGATGGGTGATTGGGGATCGGCGGCGGCGAGAATCTGATGCGCGTCGCCGTGGCAGTCCTGGCATAAAGCAGCGGGATTCTTACCAGTCTGACTGGCTTTGGCGTGGCTGGAGTGCGCGTAGGCCCGCTGGGCGTCGGCGTGGCAACCGGCGCAGGTGATTTTCTGGGGCGGCGCGGCGTGGGCCAGACTCTTGACGTCCTTGTGACAATCGACGCAGGCGAACATGGCGCCATGGACGGAATGCTTGAACCTGTAGGGGTTCACGTACAGATTGACGGTTTTGCCGCTTGCGTCCGGGCCCGTCAGGGTGGCGTCGGAGTGGCAGATGAGGCAATCAGAATCTTTGAGCTTTTGCGCGGTGAGTGCGTTCGAGGCCCCAAGAAAAAGGAAAAAAGCAGTCGCAGCAATGAAAAATCTTCCGCCAGCGTTCACTCTATCGAGCGTGATTCCGAGGTGCGGAGCCGCGCTGTGACTCGGGTCACAAAGCGCGGAAACGCGGCAGGGTTTTTCCGTTTCATAGAGGGAACGAGCCGTTCTGGGCTGGGTTCCTGGGGTTGTAACGCGCTCTCTGGACGAGCGGGGCGGAGTTTTTCGCAAGGATTCCGGCGATGGCGTGGAGGGCGGGAACGGCGCTTCCCGATGGTGCGTACAATCATGAAGGCTGGGCGAGCGGCGCTCGTTTGTCCGGCGCTGAACCATGATCAAATTTCTGTTGTGGTGCATTCTCCTGGTGCTTTGCTGGCCGCTGGCCCTGGCGGCTCTGATGCTCTATCCCCTGGTCTGGCTGCTGTTATTGCCGTTCCGTCTGGCAGGCATCGCGGTGAGCGGCGCGCTGGAACTGGTGCGCGCCATCATCTTTTTACCGGCGCGCGTGCTCCGCGCCATCTGAGCTGGCCTGGGCGTTTCGCCGCGCGGCGCACCCGATGATAGAGTGACCTCAT
>JASHTU010000257.1 GCA_030040395.1 Acidobacteriaceae bacterium | reverse complement strand
GGAGCAACACCGGCGAGTTGTGCATTCCGGCGAAATCCAGCGCACCCGTAAATGAAGAGCTGAGGAAATTAAGGTATTTGAAGACGACCAGAAGGCTGATATTGCTGGTGAGACTGAGAACGAGAAAGAGTTTTTTCACCTTTTGACGATTGGCCTTCGCAATCATCAGGGCGGCCAGGTAATCGATAAGCGTAATCGTCCAAATAAGAGATACATACTTCGCGTTCCAGCACATGTAGAAGTAATAGCTGGCCGCCAGCGTAAACACTTTGCGCGGAACGCCGTTGAGAAGAAAATAGATGGGCAGGAAAGCGAGAAAGAAGAATAGAAAATGGAAACTATTGAAGAGCATGACCGCCCTCCCGCAGATATGGAGCGATCAGGTTATAAATTTGCCGCGTGTAAATCTGCGCCCCTTGCTGATTCAGGTGTTCTTCGTCGGAATATAGCACCGGAGAGTAGGTGAGGTAATCCGGTCCGACATCGCGGCAGGGCGAGTGCAGCGCGAGCATAGCACTGAACTGCTTGTCCACGGGCGGCGCCGGCGCGGCCTCGGTCGAGCGCAGATGGACGGGCACAAAGAAACACCGCATATGATGCCGCTCCACGATGCTGTTGAGCCGCCACAGATCCGCGCTCGCAAAGTCGGCTTCGCGCGCTGCGACATGCGTCGAGTCATCGGTCGGCAGGGTGTAGTTCGCCGGAAGGCTGTCGCCGAATTTGCTTTGCCCGCGAACGAAGTAATAGCCGCGCGCGCGCAGCATTTTTTCCGCCTCGGCTCTTTCATACCGGTAGAGGTTGACTGGACCGCCGAAGCGCACCGAGTTGGCCGCAAAGCGGGCCAAGTTGCGCGCCAGCATGCGGAAGGGGAAGACTACGTCGGCAATCTGGTTGTCGTTGGCGGGGAGAGTGAACAGGCGATTTCCTTCCGGTCTGGGTTGCCAGGGAATGGTGAGAAGAATCACGTCAGGCGCCGCGCCGCGGTCTGCCATAATACCCAGTTCGTACACAAACTCGCTCTGCGCGGGGAAACCGGAGTTGAATGAGTACACCGAGATCCCGTCTTTGGCGGAAAGAGAATCGAACTCATCGGGAATGAAGCCGGATAGAACCTTGCTGTTGCCGAAAATCGCGAGCCGTGCGCCTTCGAACGAGCTCGGTAAAGCTTCGCCTTGCAACTCAAAGTTCTTCTTGGTCAATTTCACGATGTCGGAACCGTTGGCCACGTAAGGCACGGCGCGATCGAATGCTAGGAACACGCACCAGAGCACGAGAAACCCTGTCACGCTTAGGGCAGAGACGATCAGGGGCCCCGCTCGCCGGCGCAGTTCGGCGCGTGTTGCCTCGCGATCCGCTGATTCAGCGGCGGTTGCGCTTTCTAATTCGGGTAATGACCTTAGAAGCGGTGCAAGTCCCATTCGTTTGCCTCCGGGCAGTTGGAAACTTCGTAAGTTGAATGTTTTCGATCTGAGGAGTCATTTGGCGCGCAGGACAATTCGGCAGGGTCGAAGGAGCGTTCGAAAAACCTTGCGAATAGGTCTGCGGCTAAAGCGGTTCGAGCGAAAGCGCCGGCTCGGCCTCGAGCGCCACCTCGAGTTGCTCCTCGCGCGCTTCGCGGAAAAGCCAAAACGAGACAAAGGTGTAGGCCATCCAGGGCAACGAGTTGACGCCCAGCATCGAGTTTTCCGTCAGGTTATAGAGGACTGTGAAGATGAGCAGCAGCAGCGGCCACGAGTATTCGACACCGGGATTTTGCCGCGCCACGCGCAAGGCCATGGCAAAGTTGCGAGCCAAGCTGATGAGTAACAAGCCAAGTCCGATGATACCCAGTCCCAGCCAAATCTCAAGAAAGCCGTTGTGCGCGTGAGGAACGGCAACGTCCCAGGCAACCGTCTCGCTCACGCGCCGGCCTTCCCAACTGGTCCAAAAGGCGGTGAAGCCGTAACCGAGCAGCGGCTTACGTGTGATCTCGTCCCACACCAACTGCCACAGCGGAATCCTTCCGGATAACGACGGGGTGCGGTCGAGCGCGAACAGAATTTCATCCCATGAGCCCACTGTGAAGAGCGCGCCAGCGGCCAGCACGGGAGCCAGGACGGCCGTTGCCGCCAGCAGGCGCCGGGTGCGCAGATAGAGCAGCTTGCGGAGCGGTAGCACGGCCAGGATGAGCACCGTGACCACCAGCGCTGTCGCCGACCGCGACATGACCAGTAAGGCGCAGCAGAGCAGAAAAAGGCTGAAGCGGACGACGCGGTGTCGGCGCTCGCTGAGCGCGAGCAAGGCAAAACATAATGCGCCCATCGCCATGATTCGACCCATTGTGTTCTTGATTAGATAAACACCTTCCCAGCAGCCGTCTGACGTCACTCCGATGCCGGGCAGGAAAAGACACACCAGAAGGCTGGCCAAGGCGCCCACCCCGATGACGGAAGCGATGGTTTGCAACTGTTGCTTTGGCTCATATCGAAGGCTGATATAAAGGCCGGCCATGGATGTTCCCACCAGGCCCAGCGCGCGCCGGAACGACTCCGCGGGATCGACCGACCACAGTGTCGAAGCGATCACCCACAAGCACAGGACGGCCATCCACTTGTCTCTTTTGATCACCCTCATCGCCGTGGTCTTGAACCTCGACGCCAGAAACACCAACACGACGAGATACAGCAGACCGAATGCGACCTGGAGTCCGGCCTCTCCGGCGACGGTAGTGTTCCGCGTCCTGTCGCCGAAGAAACTCTGCCCTGCGCCGGAGGCGAGCAGCAGGAGGATGAAGACGACAAATCTTTCAAGCTTCTGCACAGAATGCTCCTTCAAGCGGATGGACTTGCGTCAAAAGAGGCTCCCAGTAGACGGCGTCTGCATTGGCCTGCCAGGTGAGCGATGCAGCGCGGGCCCGCGCCCCGGCGGAGAGCGCGTTGAGCGCGGCGCGGTTCGCCATCATCTCGCGCAGGAACGCCGCGATGGCGGCCCCGATCTGCTCCTCGCTGCGGTTGCGCGTGGCAATGACCCGGCCGCAGCCGTCGTTGACCGCCATGGCCGGTCCACCCAGATCGAGGCAGACGACCGGCAGCCCGAAAGACATAGCCTCGAGCACCGCCATGCCGCCGGAATCGTGCAGGCTGGGAAAGGTGAACAGATCGAATTGCGAATAGGCTTCGATCACCGCCTCTCGCGGCATCCATCCGGCCCATGTGATCGCCGGGTCCACTTTCAGACGCTTGGCGAGCTGCTGCAAACGGTGCAGGTCGCCGCCAGCACCAATCACGGTAAGATGGACCTCCGATTCGCTTGCTCCCAGCCCAGCCAGCGCTTTGACGATCAGATGCACGCCTTTCCACGGCAGCAAGCGCCCCACGAAGAGCAACTCGAGACGCGAAGACTGCCGTGCGGCGCTGCTGCGGCCGCAAAGGCTGGCGACAGATTCCGCGTCGATGCCGACAGCCTGGCGGCAGCAGGCTTTATGCCTGTATTTTGCGGGAATTGCATCGCAGGTCTCCCGCGTGGTTGCGATGATCTGCGTGGCCGATTTGTAGGTGGGCGCCATCCAGGGCGACGTCATCGCGCTCGAAAGGCGCCGTAGCGCATCCCACCAGCGCCCTTTCCAGCCCAAACCCTTGCGCAGGTTGCGTGGGGTATCTTCGCCGCCGCCCACGGGGCCGAAGATGAAGGGAACGCCAAGCCGCCCCATGAAGCTGGGAACGCGAAAGCTGCCCCACGTGACGTGCTGCACGCGGTCGAAGCGCTCTACGCGATGCAATCCGCACGCCAGTTCGGCGGCCGCGCGCTGCCAAAGATAGTAGTAGGCATAATTGCCAAAGGGGATCCTGTAGAGAGCCTGCCACCGTCGCGGAAGGTCATGGTAGACAAAGCGCAACTGTTGGGTGTCGCCGCTGTTGGGGTGTTCTTCGATGCGCGGTCGGTTGATGGCGCGCGTGAGTACCACCACCTCGTGGCCACTGGCCGCAATGCACCGGGCCCAGTTCCAGCCAATGGCGGGCTCAGCCAGAGAGGCAGTCCCGGGCAAGCAGGAATACGCTGAAAGAAGTACCTTCACGGGAGGTACCCTCAATACGGGACAGTGCAACCGCGGATCATCGTGCGTTGCGCTCGCATTCGAGCAGGCCTACGATTCTCCATCCTGGCGTTTGCGCTGGTAGTTGCGGTCGAAGATAAGTTCTCCGCGGGAATCCAACTTAAGCCACGGCTGCAACTCCGAGCTTTTGTGAATGCAGCAGAAGAACTTGTTTCCCTGACGCCGGAGAATGGGCACGGCGTTCAAAACGCGTTGCGCGCTGCGCAGCATGCGAAGAAAGTTTTTTGCGCCGATGGTTCGTGTAATCAAGCCTATTTTGGTTTGCTTGCGGTCGGCGAGGTTCCCTTCGTTCGCGTTGAAGTCCCAATAGGGGTCGGCGTACATGCGCAGCTTATATTCCGGAAGGAAGGCGCTCGCCAACTGATGGACGCCGCGGGCGTTCCAACGAAAAATGAAGTTCGGAATCTGCGTGTTTCTCACCCCGCCGCGCAAGTAGTTGTTGTTCACCACCGCGGCAATCTCATACGGAAACGAGAAACCCAAACGAGTGAGCAGGCTCATGAAAGCCGATTCATTCGGCTCCATCATTAACACCTGGCGTCTCGCGACCCGCAACATTTCGCATAAAGCCAGATGCGGGCTCCGGCAGTGATGGATTACTTCATGGACAAAGACAACATCGTAGGAATTGTCCGGAAGTTGGACTTCCTCGGCGTCGACGGCGATTACTGGCAGGCCGTCCGGCTCGTCGGAAACATCGGGAACGCCACTGATGTTTGACAGCGTGATCCGGCTGAAACCGCATTGGCGAAGCATCGCGGCATCCTCCTGCATTCCGCCGACTACAAGGACTCTGTCGTCGATTTCCAGTTCGGCCTTCCGGATGCACTTGCGGAGGACGGCAATGAACTGGGAGCGATCTTTCGACGATCGTTTGGGCAAAGCAGCGCGGGCTTCTGCGATTGCCGTTGTTGCTTCGCGTTCCGCTACCTCAATTCCGCTCATTTTGTGTCCTCTTGCCGCGCTTTACGAGCCGATGAATCCTGAATTACGCCCGTCGGCTCGTACCGCGGGAAATTATGATCCGAGGTCGCGAGATCGGGCCTTGCTCGATCGTTATTGAATCAAGACCGGCTGCAGTCCAACCTGGATCGACTTTCCTTGCAGCGAAGACCTGGAACCGTCGAGCGTATCGATTTCCTTTGCGCGCCATGCATCGGGAATCGAAACCTGAGTGTCGCCGCTCACGCTCCAAAGAATGTGTGTGTTTCGTCCCGCGCGAGTCATCGTGCAAGTCCAAACGCCGTTGCCCGCCCCTGCACAGCCGGTGACCACCGCCCCCGTCATCCATGCTTGGATGGTCACGAAGGCCCGGCCCGCCGGCGTGAGTGCGGCATTGTCATTGCCCACCAGTTCGATTCTCGTGTCATGGTGGTTTTCCCACGCAAACCAATAGAAGCGCGAAACACCCGCTGCCCAGTTGAACAGATAGGCCTGCGCCAGCCAGGCGGCCGCAGTGTCAGGCGGCAGAAGATCGAACCCCAGCCATCCGGCTTCGGTGTTCCAAAGCGGCTTGGCGGCAAGCCCGTATTTACCCGTGACCTTCTTCACCCGGTCGATCAGCGCCACCATCGATTCTGGAGGTTCATGCTCCGCGACGTAGAAGTGGTAGCCAATGACATCCGCATAGCGGCCCCCGCCCCTGGCGAGAAACGCGTCGAGAAAGTTGAGGCCATAGACCCCAGTAGGCGCCGGCGACACCACCGTGCATCCGGGGTCGATCTGTTTGAGAATCGTATACGCTTCGCGGGCCATTTCCACCATCTGCTCCACGCTGCCCTTCCAGCTCTGCGGCCGGTTTGGCTCATTCCAAATCTCCCAGTTGCGAATGTGGCCCTTGTAGCGCGTCGCCACCGTGCGCACAAAAACTTGCCAGTCTTTCATGTCGCGCGGGGCGCCGGAAAGCCCTGGCGGATTGCCCGGTTCCACGTCGGTTAAAGCATTGGGCGTGCTCGAAGCCCATGGCGGAGTGTAGGCAAGCGGCATCAGGATCGGGACCTGGTGCTCCCGGCTCCATCCGACGTACTTGTCGAGCAGGTCGAAACGCCAATGACCACGCTCCGGCTCGAGGTCCGCCCAGCTGGTGTGGGAAGTGCGCCAGCCGCCCACCGGCGCCGCCGGCCAGGGCACATGATTTAGCGGATGGAAGAGAATATTCATGGCGAAGTACGACGACGGCACCGGCGCATTGGGCGGAGTAAGTTCAAATGTCGGCTGCTCCGGATTGCTGACGGCGGAGACCAGCGAAAATGCAGCGATTAAGGCTGCCGCCCGGATCAGACTCCAAAGTTGACGTCGCGAGTCCGCAGCGCCGTTGTGACCCGAAGTTTTTTCGCCGCCCAATACAGTGCCTGCGCAGACCCAGTGCATCGACGCTATTCTCCGCTCTGTCTCGTCGCCAGCGGAAGAACAGGGCTAGCTGCTGGCGGCAGCCCCCGGCGTGACTCTGCACCCTGCGCAAACTGCCGCGACGGGCGAGAGAGAATGAAGACAGCCGTTCCCACCGAGACGGCGAGCAGCAGATCTGAAGCGATGCTCGCCCATGCGGCACCCAGCCAGGAGTATCGAGGAATCAGCCAAAGATTGATGACCACGTTAAACCCTGCCACACCGGCCTGAATGCCGCTGCGCAGTCCTTGGTAACCGGCTCCGGTCAGCGTATCGGACAGGAAGTAATGCGCGGCTTTGAGAAAGGGCAGCGGACAGAGCCAGCGCAGAGCAGCGGCCGAATCAATGTATTCGCGGCCCAGCACATAGGGTACAACGCCGGCGCACAGCAGAATCCCACAGGCGATCGCAACTCCGTATCCGACTGCCCGGAGCAGCAGCGGCTTGGCGTATGAAAAGCTGGAGGCCACGCCCGCGCTGCCCTCGCGGAAGAATCGGGGATAGGCCGCGTAGAGTAGCGCCAGCACCGGCGCAAAGCTCACATCAATCAGTCGGTACGCCGCGCCGTAGATGCCGGTCGCGCTAAGGGTGCTGAACCGGGCAAGCATGGTCTTGTCGATGTCGTTATAGATGGTTTGAGCACTCATGCTGATGGAAAAATGGAATCCATGCCACAACGCCCGAGCCGACCTGCGGCTCTCAAGAAATGGCGCGCCGAGGCGAACGTAAACCAGCGTGAAAGCGATGGTCGCCGTCACCGCCGTACAACAAAGGTAGACGTAACCCCATTCGAGCGCGGTAGGATGGTGAAGAAGAAGCACCAGCAGCAGCGCTCCAATCAGCCGGTTTACGCTGATCAGCAAAGTGATAGCGGCGGTCCAGTGGAGTTGCTCGAACGCCTGGAAAGCCTGATTGGCTAAGGTTATGAGGCTGAGGCCGGGGATGTCGGCCACCGCCACCAGTAGAACCAGCCGCGCGGGTATGGTGTGGGGCAGGGCGACGCGCGAGACCAGAATCACTACCGCGACCAGCAATCCGCCGAAAACCGCGGTGGTCGCCAGGGCGTTACCCCAGGCCGCGCCAAACATGCGCTTGTCGCGCGCGACGGCCTGGACCAGCAGGTGTCCGCTACCCAGCGCTCCAAAGGGGTACAGAATGCCAACCAGCGCCACAACGCCGACAAACGCTCCGTAGTTGCTGGCGCCCAGCGAGCGGGCAATAACGGCGAAAAAGACTGCCTGGACGACAAGGCGGAGACCTTGCCCCATCGACATCCAGAGCGTGTTCCTGGCCAATCTGCTTTTAGTCCGCGCCCTCAGCATAGCTCACCGGTCTGCTTCCTGCTCTGGCGCGCCAACTGGTTTCGCTTCATCCGGCGAGAACCTCCTCGATGGGCGGTCGTCCGTCGGTGTCGAACCGTAAGAGTCCGGTGGTCTGCAACGCAACTAGAAGCAGATAGGCGGGATTGAGATAAAGGTACCGGCGCCATAACCGCCCCGGTTCCGCGCAGAGACGGAAGAGCCATTCCAATCCACGATCCTGCATCCATCGCGGCGCCTGCGCCACCCGGCCGGCGATGAAGGGGAATGCCGCACCCACGGCGAGGATGGGCATGGATAGCGCATCGCGAAATTCGTATGCGAAGGACTCCTGCCGCGGGCAGCCCAATCCGACCAACGTGATGGACGCTCCGGAAGAGACAATGCGATCAGCCAACTCGATCCTCTCGCCGGCTGCGAGACGGCGAAACCTGGAAGGCTCGCTGCCCGCGATGCGAATGCCGGGAAATCGCTGCTTGAGCGACTGCTCGAGCGCGGAGAGAATCTCCGCAGTCGAACCATAGAGAAAGATCGATTCGCCTTCGGTGGCGGCGCGCTCGCACACCTTCAGGGTCAGGTTGGGTCCGTAGACACGGTCGGCGAGCGCTGCTCCATAGAGCCAGTTGAGCACCCAGCGGACGGGTTGGCCATCAGGGACGAGGAGGTCGAAGTGGTTCAGGCGGAATTTGTGCGCCGCATCGAGCACGCCGGTCATGACTCCGTGAACGGCGAGCGCGGAGATGGCTGCGCCACGCCGCTGGCGCGCAGCGCGAAAAACGAAGTCGACGCTGGCTTCGTAGTCCACCGCATCGATCAGGATTCCGATGACATTTTTCTTTCCTAGATGCCGCATGCTGCACTCCAGCGCTCGAGGTTCAACGCGTAGATCTCGTTCAGAATCCGCGGAACGTCGTAGGAAATATTCCATTCCGGATAGTGCTGCTGAAAGCGGGTGAAATCGCTGATCCACCAGATGTGGTCGCCGCAGCGGCTCTCGTCCACGTAATTACACTCGAATTCATGGCCGGTGATCTGCTCGCAAAGGGCAATTGCTTCGAGCATGGAGCAGTTGCTCTTCCGGCCGCCGCCTATGTTGTAGACCTCGCCGCAATGCGGATTGCGAAAGAACGCGTCGAAGGCGCGCACCAGGTCGGCGGCATGAATGTTGTCGCGCACCTGTTTCCGCTTATAGCCGAAGATCGTGTAAGGCTCCCCGGTTACGGCGCACTTCATCAGGTAGGCCAGAAAGCCGTGCAACTGCGTCCCTGAGTGGTTCGGTCCGGTAAGGCAGCCGCCGCGGAAGCAGGCGGTCTTCATGCCGAAATAGCGCCCGTACTCCTGCACCAGAATGTCGGCGGCGACTTTCGAAGCGCCGAACAGGCTGTGCATCGTGGCGTCGATTGACATCGACTCGGAAATTCCCCGCGCATACTCGTGATCGGGACTGATCTCCCATCGCGTGTCGAGTTCGACCAACGGTAATTCGTTGGGCCGGTCGCCGTACACCTTGTTCGTCGACATGTAAATGAAAACCGCGTCGGGCGCGTAGCGGCGCGTAGCTTCGAGCATGATCGAGGAGCCGTTGGCGTTTACTGTGAAATCAGTGGATGGTTCCCTGGCCGCCCAGTCGTGCGATGGCTGCGCGGCGGCGTGGATTACCAGATCGATTGCTTCCCCATAAGTCTCGAAGATGCGATCGATGCGGGCCGCGTCGCGGATGTCAGCGTCATAGTGGCGAAAGCCCGGCACTTCGCGCCTCAGTTTCTCCGTCATCCAGAGAGTCGAAGCGGATGGGCCGAAGAACCGGGCCCGCATTCCGTTGTCGATTCCGGCAACATCCATTCCGAGAGACGCAAAATAGCTGACCGCTTCCGACCCGACCAACCCCGACGACCCGCTTACGATGGCGACACTCATACAAGGCTCCTTTTGAGGTTCTGGAAAGTGGAAATGGACCTGAAGGGGGCGCAGATACCGACGCGGCCGGTTTCGGAGTGAGCCCGGACGTGCGCGCCGTTGAACCTCTCCGGAGCCAGTCATTAACTTTCGGACCTGCGCAAGTCAATAACAGGCTCTAGACAGCACCGACTCCGCGGAGAACCGCCGGCAGGGTTCGGGTGAGGATTTTCAGGTCCAGCCACATCGACCATTCGTCCATGTACTGAAGGTCGAGCTTCATCCACTGTTCGAAAGTGAGATCGCTTCGCCCGCCCACCTGCCATAGACAGGTAATCCCCGGTTTGATGCTGAAGCGGCGGCGCTGCCAGTCCTCGTTGAAACCTTCGTAGTCGCGCACAGGTAACGGGCGCGGACCTACCAGACTCATGTCCCCGGCGAGAACATTCAGCAGTTGCGGCAGTTCGTCAATGCTGGTGCGCCGCAGGAACTTGCCCACGGGAGTGACGCGGGGATCGTTGCGCATCTTGAAAACCGGACCGCCAGCTTCATTCATGGCCTCGAGCGAAGCCACCATCTTTTCGGCGTCCCACGCCATGGTGCGGAATTTGAAGATTTTGAACCGCCGCTTATTCAGCCCGATGCGTTCCTGCACGAAGAAGACTGGTCCCGACGAGGTGAGCTTGATGGCGACGGCGGCGGAGATCATTATCGGCGTCACGCAAATCAGAGCGGCGCCTGCTACCCAGATATCGAATATTCGCTTTGCTGTCCGCGGCCAAAGCTCCTTCGAATAGGTGTAGGTGCCGATGTACTGTTCCCCATCGAACTCCTCCGGCCTCCATCTGGCTGTCTTGAGGCCGAAGATATTCGAGTGAACGCGCATGGTAATGCCATGCTGTTGACAGAACGCGGCTGCCTGCGCGGAGTATTTGTAGAAAGACCCGAATGGCAGGTAGAAGAACACTTCGTCAACCACGTTGCGGCGGAGGTACTCAGCCAGGCCGGCGCAGTCGCTCACCACCTCATAACCGGCCTCCTTTACCGCCGCCGCGCCCGCCCAATCATCGTCGACGAAGCCAAGCAGGCGGTATCCCAACTCGCGTTTGGCCAGGATATGACGGGCAAATGCGAGGGCGCGCTGGTTGGCGCCCAAAATGAGCATATGCCGCAAGTCGCGCCCATGTACGCGAACCCGGTCAGCGATCCGCCGCAGCAAGAACCGGGATGCCGCCAGCATCAACGTTGTCATTCCCCAAAAGATCGCCAGGAACTCGATGGTGATCATGCGGATCGAGAAGACATAGCTCGACGCCAGAAAAAAGGTGTTGAAGATGGTGGTTGCGCGCGCCACATCCAGAAACTCGTGGTTGCGGCCCGTGAGCCTGCGGGACTGGTAGAGGCCACAAAGCGTGAAGATGGCGTGACAGACAACGAGGGCGAAAATAAGGATGAGCAGGTTCGAAATCTTGGTTCGCATAGAGAGGAAGCGCACCAGCGAAATTTTATGCTCCGCTCTCACGCGGCAGATCGTCGTCACCAGAAAGACCAGCGCTACAAGGAATAAATCACACATCTTGAGCAGCCGGATAGTCAATCGGTGTCGGTCGTTCATCAGGGTCCTCCGCAGTTCTCTTAGGTGTGGGGTGAAACCAATGGGAGTGCGGATTGCGAACACGAGTCAGACAGCGGCGCGGGGAAGCGGGAGCTCTTGCAGCCGGAACATTGTGTGGGCACGCAGTGGGCAAGCACCCGGCATAGGCAGCCTGGCGCATGGGGCGGCGAACGATCGGTGCCGCCGTGAGGTTTATATCCGGCTGTAAATCTTTTCAGGTATGGGGTAGGTGCGCTTGTTGAGCACCGCCGCCAGGATCGGCAGCTTCGCGGAACGCAGGTCGTCCGCCGCAGCCGCGGCCGCTTCCCGGCGCGTCGAGTTGGCTTCAATCACAAGCACGATTCCGTTCGATAACTGGCCCAGGACAACCGCGTCCGCGTAGCGTTTGAGCGGGGGGGCGT
>JASHTU010000256.1 GCA_030040395.1 Acidobacteriaceae bacterium | reverse complement strand
GCACAAGACATCTACAACCGCCTGGAGCGGGTGATGAAGACCGCTTTCCGCGAGGTGCTCAAGATCCACATCGACCGGAACCTGCCCATGCGCATCGCCGCGAACATGCTGGGCATCGGCCGGGTGGCCGAGGCCGTGCACATCCGGGGGATTTACCCGTAACTCAAGATTCTCCGGCCAACATTGATGGGCCGCGCCTCATCTTTTCCGCAGTTTGCTTGCGGAAAGGATGGGCGTGCGCCGTGCCGCATCAAAGGGAGTGAGCCCTCTTCCCTTTGGGGTTAAGCGGCTTGGTTTCAAAGAATTTACTTCAAATATTTGCGGTAACCGATTGAAAATAGCCTAGTTCTATCGGGGACACTTCATATCTAAGGGATTGGGGCGGTTTTGCGGGATCTGGGACCGTTCCCCCGGGGAACGCTCCTGTCTACGGCAGGCAACTCCTGGAATCAATGTAGCAAATTGCAGGGATTAACTTGCAAGTGGGGATTGGGTGGAAGTCTTTGATATGGAAGGGGATGGAATACGCTCAGGGAAGCCTGGGCTTGACAGAACGCTGGGGTTTGACGTTCAGCCCGTCTGGATGAGCACCTCGGCCCGTAGGTTGCAATTGACACCGGCCTTGCGGAGACCGGCCATTCAATTCTGCGCCTGACCAGGTATGGATTGCGAAATTGACCTCCCTGGACTTTACCCAGACCGCTAAACTCGGGAAACCAACTTGCCGATATAACCTGTGCAAGGATTAGGCCGCGGTTGCGCTCACCCTGGAGTTTCCTGGTGAACAGCCTTCTGGCTGTTTTGCGCCAGGAACTCGCCGGTGTCATTGCGTGATGCTCCGCGGTTGAAATCCTGCATTTGCAACCGGGCCAGATAGAAAAATGGAAGAACGAGCAAAGGCAGATGTAGTGAGCTTAATCGATTGTTCGGCGGACCTCTTTTGCTCAGTCGATCTGGACCGCCGACTCCTCACATTCAATCGGGCGTTTCGTGAGTACCTCAAGGCCAACTATGGCGTCCAGGCGCTGGTAGGAGCGCGCCTCGATGAGTTGCTTACGGCGGAACATGGTGCGCCGTGGCTTACGGGGCTTGAGACAGCGATGTCGAAAGGCTCTTCCCGGGTCGAATATCCTCTGCTCGACGGCCGGATTCTCGAATTGAACTTCACCGAATTCGTCGCTCCTAGTGAAGCGACGGGCATTTCCATATTTGGGAAAGACATCACCGACCGGAAGAACGCAGAAAAGGCGTTCGAGGAGACGGAGAGGAGGTACCGGGATATTTTCGATGGTTCGCTCGAGGGACTATTTCAGACCACCGTTGAAGGCAAAGCGCTGGCTGCGAATAGAGCTTTCGCAAGCATGCTCGAGTACGGCTCGGCCGAGGAGGCCGTAGCGACGATCACGAGCACGGCCGCCTACCTATGGGTCGACTCGGCGGCGTATTCAAAGTTCAGGCGGGAACTCGCGGAACATGGAGCGATCCGGGAGTTCGAATGTCAATTCAAACGCAAGAGCGGAACCACGATCTGGGTTTCGATCAATTGCCGAATCGTTCGCGGCGGCGACGGTCGGGCGCTCTTCACCCAAGGGTTCATCCAGGACATCACCAATCGCAGACAGGCGGAGATGCTACTGCGCGACAGCGAGGAACGCTACCGCTCAACTTTCGAGCAGGCGGCGGTTGGGATCGTTCACACTTCGCTCGATGGCCAATTTCTGCGCTGCAACGCGCGCTTCGCGGAAATCATCGGCTACCCCGCTGAGGAAATCGCCGGGCTGACCTTCCAGAAGATCACTGCCCCCAACGCACTCGCTCCCAGTGTCGGGATACTGGAGAAGTTTCTGAGCGGGGAGATTGCCATTGCGGCTTGGGAGAAGCAGTACATTCGCAAGAACGGCACCCTGATCTGGGTAAGAATGACTGTATCGATTCAGCGCGATGGCGAGGGGCGCGCTCTGCACTTTATCGCGGTCGCCGAAGACATCAACTCGCTGAAAGAAACGGAACAACTGCTGGAGGCGGCATCGAAGGCGACCCGGCGAAGTGAAGAATGTTATCGCACCGCGTTCCAGAACAGCTTTGACGCCGTGACCATCAACCGTCTCGATGATGGGGCCTATCTCGAGGTCAACAGGGTGTTTCTCGACGACCTTGGGTACGAGCGTGACGAGGTGATTGGCCGCTCCTCCCTGGAGCTCGGAATCTGGGCGGATGCTTCCGATGGGGTGAAACTGCGTGAGGTTCTGAGCGCCAAGTCAATCTGCCGCAACCTGGAAACTCGCTTCAGAAAGAAGAACGGGGAGGAGATTTGGGCCATGGTGTCGGCGTCGGTTATCGACATCGATGGCACTCCCTGCGTGTTCTCAATCACGCGGAATATCTCCGACGCCAAACTCGCAGAAGAGAAGATCAGGAACCTTGCGTTCTACGACCCGTTGACCAACCTGCCGAACCGCCGCCAGCTGATGGACAGACTGGAGCTTTCCATGACTTCCAGCGTCCGACATGGCGGCAAACAGGCGCTGCTGTTCGTCGACCTGGACAACTTCAAAGCGTTGAACGATACACTGGGCCATCACATGGGCGACTTGCTGCTTCAGGGTGTCGCCCGGCGCATCACTTCTTGTGTTCGGAAGGCGGGTATGGTGGCGCGCTTGGGCGGAGATGAATTTGTGGTTACCCTTGAGAATCTAAGCGAAAATGCCGAGGAAGCCGCAGCACAGGCGAAGAATGTAGCCGAGAGAATTCTTGCAACGATTGCCCGCCCTCATCTGCTTGAGGGACAGGAATGGCACAATACCGCTAGCGTTGGCATCGTAGTCGTCGGCGGGGAACAAAGGGAAACCTCTGACGTGGTCCTGCAGCACGCGGACATCGCCATGTATCAGGCCAAAGTAGCGGGCCGCAATGCGATCCGATTCTTTGCCCCGGCTTTTCAGGCTGCGGTTAACGCCCGTGCCGAAATGGAAGCAGAGCTTCGTCGTGCGATCAATGAGCATGAATTTGTGCTCTTCTACCAGCCCCAGTTGGCCAATAAACGTGTGATCGGCGCCGAAGCCTTGCTCCGTTGGAGGCATCCGCGGAGAGGCATTCTGTCTCCAGCCGAGTTCATCCCCCTGGCCGAGGAGACAGGTTTGATTCTACCAATCGGAGCCTGGGTGCTGGAGGCCGCTTGCGCTCAGCTCGCCGCCTGGGCAGCCGACGAGCGAAGGGCCGCAATCACGATCGCGGTGAATCTCAGCGCCCGGCAACTCGGCCAGCCAACCTTTGTGGAAGATGTCCTGGCCGCGCTGAACAAAACCGGAGCCAATCCGAGGCGCCTCAAATTGGAACTTACCGAAAGCATGTTAGTCCATAATTTTGAAGATGTAGTCCTCAAGATGACGGCCCTCAAATCGCACGGCTTGAGCTTCGCTCTCGACGACTTTGGCACAGGCTACTCCTCGCTGTCCTACCTCAAGCGTTTACCGCTCGATCAGTTGAAGATCGATCAATCCTTTATCCGCGATCTCTTGGCGGATTCTAATAGCAGCGTTATCGCGCAAACTATCATTTCCTTAAGTCAGGCGATGGGCCTTTCGGTAATTGCAGAGGGCGTGGAGACAGAAGAGCAGCGCGATTTCCTGGTCCAAATGGAGTGCCATTCGTTCCAGGGTTATTTATTCAGTCCTCCGGTTAAGGTCGACGAGTTCGAGCGGATGTTGCCGCCATTCTCCGACAGCGCCGACCTGATTTCCATGAGTTTTGCACTCGAGGCGGAAGCGGCCAGACAGTTGTTTGGGGCCATGTCCATCTAGTCCTGCAGTGACAACTAGAATGCTTCTTCACGCTCTCGATCTGAGCCGAGATGCCTCCGAGTTCAGCACCGGGATAATCGCTCTTTGGTTTCCATAGCCAGTCTTCACTCCTCACTTGGCGCAATATCGCCAAATGACTCATCGAGCCGAAAATCTGGTTGGACTCGTGTGTCCGGCTAACCGGAGATTGCCACCTGGGTAACAACAGAGCATAGATGCGCAAAGGCGCAGCGAGATCAGTACTATCCAGCCGACTCTCGGTCAGCTTTTCCCTTTGCGGGTAGTTGCGGAGTGGCGGCGGCTGCAGGGGAAGCTCAGAGGCAACCGCAGATCCCTTTGGGCGGGCTCGGGGTAAGCTATCGGCTGCGATTGGCGAAGAGGGACGCGCCGATTTTCGGTCGGGATGACAGTCTTGTTGCTGTTCGAAGTCTTGGCGATGGGGCTTGTCTTCCATGGAGCGCGCGGTTTGGGACCCAGGCGATTTCGGCTCAAAAAATGGCTGAAAATGATGGATTATTGCTGAAACGGGTGGATTTCCGCCAATCTTTAGCGCAGGGGATGAGGATTCGTCCCTGCAGCCCACCGGTTCATGGCTCGGGGACTTGAAGGCCGTCAAGTCGGCTGGACCGGCTTCGCATTCGAAACCTGTCGCCACTGGCATTTGCCGGGACTTGGCGCGAATCAAGGCAACTTATCCTCTCACCTTTCCGCGATGAAGCTGCGGAGGGATGGGGCATCCGCTTTTTGCGTGGAATTGGCATTTTTACAATGTCTTGGGCGGGCCAGCCGTCACCCATTCCCAGACAATTTCTGGATAGGCGGCTATCCAACCGTCTCGTTTCTTGACAATTGCCGGAGCCGGCGGCTGCTCCCCTGGGAGGTCTTGCAAAAAATCCTCCAAGATGCCGGTTAAATTGGCGCGATTCCCAGCTAAACTTATTGGAACCTGAGTCCCTTTTATCAGACCCTCAATTCGCCCAAGGTTTGAGTAGGTTAAAGGGAATTCGATAAGAACCGGAGTCGAGGAGGTATTTCCCATGGCACGGATACGTTTAGCGCGCTGGTCTTTGCTAGCGCTGGTTGTCTGCGGGGTTGCTGCTCAGGCGCAGGAACCCGGTCAAATTCCGCCGGGCACACAAAGAACCGGAACCTTTGTCTGGGACGGCTCAAGGTGGGAGCCCGTTGAAGCGGCTCCCCCTCCCGCACCTTTTGCCGCGGTCATCACTGTCGCGGTTGCGCCACCGCCGCTGCCAGTCTACGTTCAGCCCCCTTGCCCCGCCCCGAATCTGATTTGGACGCCTGGTTACTGGCACTGGGGTCCCGGCGGTTTCTACTGGGTTCCCGGCGTGTGGGTGCCGTCCCCCTACGTGGGCGCGCTTTGGACTCCCGGCTACTGGGGCTGGTCCAGCGGGCAGTTTCTCTTTCATGAGGGCTATTGGGGACCGCATATCGGCTTCTACGGCGGCGTGAACTACGGCGGCGGATACATGGGCATCGGATTTGCCGGCGGCGCCTGGAATGGGGGCTTGTTTGCCTACAACACCGCGGTAGTCCGCGTGAACACCACCGTGATTACCAACGTTTACGTCAATAGGACCATCGTCGAACAGACTACGATCGTCAACACCACGAACGTCTCTTACAACGGCGGGCCCAACGGAATCCAGCATCAGCCCACGCCCGAAGAGCAAGTGGCCGCGCACGAAGCGCACGTAGCGCCGACCACGTTCCAGCAACAGCACGTGACAGCGGCAAGGTCTGACCCGAGCAACTTTGCCAAGAATAACGGTGGCCACCCCAAGAATCTGGCGGTTGCCAAACCGCTGGCTGAAGAAAAGCACGCTGCGCCAGCCGGCTTCAAACCTCCGCCCTCCAAGCCGTTGACCCAACTGGCCAAGGCCCAGGCGCCGCCAGCCACTGTAGCGGCGGCCAAAGCGGCAACCGCGAAGAACGCTGCGATCAAGCCCGTTTCGGCTAATGCTGCGCCGAAGCCCGCAGCGAAGCCCGCGCCAAAACCTGAAACGAGACCCGAGGCCAAGCCTGAGACCGGGCCCGCGCCAAAGCCTGAAGCAAGACCAGCGGCTAAGCCTGAGGCCGGGCCCGCGCCAAAGCCTGAAGCAAAGCCAGCGGCTAAGCCTGAGGCGAGACCCGCAGCTAAGCCTGCAGCGAAACCCGCGGCTAAGCCCAAGGCTAAGCCCGCCGAGAAACCCAAAACAAATCCCGAGTAGAAGTAGAGTCACTGATGATAAAGTGCAGCGCCCAATTCAAGAAGCCCAGGAGAGACCCCTGGGCTTCTCGATTTTCGAGGGCACATCTATCAGACCGCGGGCGAAATCGCTCAAAGCACTTGCGAGCCTCACGTTCCCATTCGATCGCGGAACGGGAAGGGCTTCGGGCCCGCGGCAACGTTGAGCGCTTCATGCCATGGCGGACCGCGAAACAAACGAGTGATATGCAGAGGTGCGCCGCAAAGCGAAGGTGGGCGAGCAGATCCAGACACATTACGCACCTCAGTGCACTTAACGCCCCGGGGAACCAAGCAGGCAAGACGGGAGTCTCCGTCGCGAGATAGGAATCGTCTCCCACTCTGATCGCGCTGAAATTAATACTTGATGGCCGAGGAGGTGGCGAACTGGGCCCCGAAATCCACGGTTTGGGTGATGACCGGCGTCAGTCCGGCGGGGGTCCAGGAGGCGGTAATGACGACTCCGATCAACCTGGCTTTCTTCAAGGCAGGGTCGAAGCTGCAGGCGTAATAGCTCTTGCTGGCTCCGCCGTAGGCTTCGTAGTACGGGCCTCCGTCGTCGTTGTAAGCCTCTTCGAGGCCCATTTCCTTTAAGATCTCGCGCGCGATTTCGTACTGATCTTCCACCTGGCGAGCCATGCGCACCAGGTTGTCGAGCACCCACCCGAGCGACATTTGTTGCTGGATCTCAGGCGGCGGCCCGAAGCTCTTGAAGGTGAGCACCGCGCCCACGCCCTTGGCTTCGACGATGTAGTAAATGACCGGCGCGCCGTTCTGCTTCCATATCTGGTCAATTCCGGCTCCGCTGTGCACGTGCATTCCCCACTGCATCTCGGCGGCGGGAAACCGCCTGCGCATGGCGAGGGCGGCCGCGGCCTCGCCGGTGGCTTCGGTAATTTGATTGGAGCTCTG
>JASHTU010000255.1 GCA_030040395.1 Acidobacteriaceae bacterium | reverse complement strand
AAGCTGGGATCGATGGCGATGGCCTCGATGGTCTCCGAGGTCGAAACTGAAATGGATCCCGAATACAAGTTGGAGGAAGCCGATGGCGCCGATCCATTCGTCGTATAGTAGATTTTCGCGTTAGCGTCAGAGTCCGAGATTGTGACCTGCTGTGCGGCAAGATAGGTTCCGGCGGCTGGCGTGAAGGTCGGCGACGGCGTCTGATACGTAAAATTAAAGGTTGCGCTGCTCACGCCGCTCTGGATGAACCCGGAGGCGCCTGCAATCGCGTTCACTGTTGTGTCGGTGCTGACCTGGAACGGACCTGCATAGAGCGTCGACGCCGGCGTTGGAGTCGTGCCATCGACCGTGTAGTAAATGGCCGCCGAGGCGGTCGTCGTTGTAAGGGTGACAGTCTGCGCCGCGCCAAAAGTGCCTCCATCGGGCGTGATAACAGGCGCCGACGCATTTGGTTCGCCGTTGAGCAGGCCGTACACATCTACTTCTCCCTGCGCTGCCACGTACACTTTGCCGTTTGTCACCACGGGAATGGAAAACTTATTGGCGGGACCGGCGGAGTCGCGCGGAGCGTTGGTGTCGCTCGCGTAGATGGGAGTAGCAAGGTCGTTCGCATCCCATGCGTACAGCACGGCCGGGCCATCGGTGTTGAACTGGTCCGATTCCACCGCCCACGCGATACCGTCCTGCGCGCCGTTGGAGGAAATGGAAAAGGACGGGCTGGGAAAGGACGAAGTCATGCTGCCCACGCTCGATGGCGTGGTGTTCATCACGCCGCTGTTCATCGTGAACTCCATCGGCGATCCGAACTCCGGCCAGGCGTACACGTTGCCGTTCCAGTACGCAGGCGTATTCCAGTAGCCTTCCCCCTGAGGCGTCACGCCTGTAGAAAAATCAGCGTTGCATGTGGAGACGGACGAATTCGACGTCGGCGGACATGCTGGAATGTCCTGAAGCGCCGTGCTGTTCGATGACGCCGTGGAGAGATTGCCGCCGAGGTGGTCGCGATTCAGCACCAGAATCTCCCCCTCCTTGCCGCCCTGCACGAGAATGTGGGGATAGGCTCCCTGCTGGTCCGGAACCATGAGGATGCCGCCCGATCCTTCGTCCCAATCGTGATCGTTGAGGGTCTGAAACAGGTATGGAGTGAATGCATCCGTCGGCGTCAGCTCGCCGTTCGCGAGACTGATAGCGAGAATGCTTTCGCCTATGTCGGAGCTGGAGCTAAACGGCGGATAGGTCGAGAGGTCGCCATTGCCGGTGACCACAAACATCCGCCCGCCTGTCGCGTCATCGTCGATGGGCAGACCCGCGCCCGATGACCACACCCCGGAGCCGTAGCTGTTGGGAGAAAGACATAATGCCGCGCTTTGCTGCAAGGTGGTCGCGTTGTAGGCGAATAACCAGCCATGCCATGGGCCCAGGTCTCCATGCGCCGCATACCCGATATATACGTAGCCGTTGTAGTAATCCAGCGCGGGGCGCTGATTTTCCCACAAGGGGCTAAAAGTAAGTTTTCCACCGGAACTCCCGTTCCCCGTGCCGGCCACGGTCGCGGTAATATTTACGGGGCTGCCTGGTTGCTCCGCGCCGGTAATGATGTTGATGGCATGCAAGCGCGAGTAATAAGCGCCGCTCTCCTCCGTTGCGGCCACCACATACATCGTATTGGTGGCGAGGTTGATCGTAGGCGTGCCGGTGATGCCGATGGTCGGACCGATATCCCCCTCACCCGTACTCTCCGGGGACTGGGGGGTCGCTCCCGCGCCTGCTCCATACGCGGCGGTGAGCAGGCTGATATGCCAAATGGGGTTTGCGTCCGCGCCGCCGTTCGAATCCGCATCGAATGCGTAGATCGAGTCATTTTCCGTGCAGACGAAGAGCACGTTGTGCAGCTGGCCGTCGCTCATCTTCAGTCCGGGCGCGTAGAGTGGCTGCGCGTAGACCGTGCTGTCGACAGAAAGAGAGAATAACTTGCCGAAGGAGTTCACGTTCACGTTATCCGGCGTAAGGGCCGTCTCTTGCGTGTTGGCCCCGGCGTGGGTCAAATCGTAGCGCCAGGTGAGCACCGGGACCGGGGTGGGCGTCTGGGCCAACAAGACCGCGGTTGGCGCCAGGAAGAAGACAAACTTCGTCAGTGTCTTAATGCTTGCGGAGATCGAAGAGTGAACGCCACAGCGGGAAAGCCTCAAAGACATGGAGACACATCCTCATTGTTTCGAGTGTCTTAGAAGCCCGTGGCATTTGCCGCATCCTTCAGAGGCTGAAGCCGATTGATTCTTGAATTTCCAAAGCGCGATGAAATTCGCGCTTTTTCAAAAACCATGCCTCTGCCACGGATTGTCGGCGCCAGATTCGCTTGGCGGCCGAAAGACACGAAAGAGCCTCGTTTTTCACGTATGGAGACCCGCATTGAATCTTGCGCGCGTCTTCGTGTTGGTGGGGATGCGAGACAGTGCGGCAGACTGGCGAAATGTCAATGACATAGAGACACACCTTGGGTTTGGTTGGGGTCTTGGCGTTGACCAAGATTCGCGGCGATGAAACACACGGGCAGGTCGGACCTCAAGTTTCCAGAAATGAACACGCGCCTTACCCTGCGAGAGATTTGCTTCTTCTCGCCCGGAGATCGAGGAATGGATAACGAACAGGCTGCGATGCAACACGCCACGTTGCCGTGAAAGCCTGCCTGCGGCCTTCACAGAAAGCAAGCGACCGACTGGTTCTCGTTACCTTGGATGACGTGGACTTACAGTAACTCTGGCCGTGCGACGATTGCGTCGTGTTCAGCGGACGCTTTCGGAGTCAAGTGCTTCAAACAGTGCGATTAGTTGGATGGCGCTTTGAGTCGATTCGGTTGCTCTCAACCGGCCGCATCGACTTTGGTTATGCGGCGTGGCACAATATGCGCTATGTGCGTCGCGGCACGAAGTATCTCCCTCTGCTGTTTGTCTTGGTTCACGCTGACGCTATCCGTAATAACGCTTGGCGCCGAAGATGCGTCAACCCCAGGTCTAGCCTGGCAAGTGCAGGGGTCGTGGCGCGTGGAGGGCGAGCGGGCGCCGCTGGCTGCCGGCGACGCCATACCGCCGGGGTCGCTTCTCGAACCCGATGCATCCGCCGGCAATTACTCGATCACCATCCTGTTGCCGGACGGACAGCGCATCCTTTATGAGTGCTTCAGCCACAAGCAGTGCGCGCGCGGCTTTCGCGCACCCGCGCTCTACCGCAGGCCGGATGCGTTCGCGGCCGACATGCTGGCGCGCATTGGCGCGGTGTTGACGCGGAGAAATCAGGGTGCGGCGCGAGACGCGCATCAGCAGGCTCGTTTGCCGCGCGACGAGGTCTTGGCGGTTCTTGGCCCGGGAAATCGCGTCGAGGTGTCCGGCTTGGCCGCGGACCTTCCGAATGGCCGGTATAGCTGTGACGTGCGGCGGCTCGATTCTGCGCGTTCTCGCCAATTTCACGTTGCGTTTGAAAAGAGAGGACCGTTCATCCACCTCGTTGTTCCGGGCGCCGGCCTCTATGACCTGACGATTTTCGACAGTTTAAACACGCCGCGGATCGATCTCTTTCTTGCCGTGGTAAGACCGGCGCAGGGCGCGGGCATGGCGAGATCATTGAACCGCGCGGAAGCGTTGTTGGAGGACTGGAACAGTAACTATCAAGGCTGGCCAATCCATGATTTTCAACGAGCTTATCTTGAGTCGCTGGTGTTGGGCTTAAACCGTCTGAAGAGGGAAGAAGTGAATGGCGCGGCCAGGGAAATTCATCGCATTGACGCTACGGCGGAGCCGCTGTTCTTTCCCAAGCCTGGCGTGTTTCCTGGAGATACGGCAGTTACTTTGCGTTGCGCCACTCCGGGAGCCGTTGTGCATTACACGGTGGACGGCTCGGAACCGCTGGATAACTCGCCGATGTATGAGGCTCCGATCATGGTGAAGGGTACGGAATTGACGATTAAAGCATTCGCCAGCGCAGGCGCCAAGAAGGACAGCGCGGTGGTTACCGGGATTTACCGCGTTCGGCCGTGACTGCAAGGCGAGCCCAATCGTGGTGAGTTCGTCGATTTGCCAAGTTGGGGTTAGTTTGGCTCGGGGGCGGAAGCGCTTCTAACGATGGTGACGGCGTCAGGAGAAACCTTGCCGGAGGTTTCGACGGCCTTGCGCGCATTGCGAAGGTTGCCGGCGGCGAGAACGATCCCGCTGGAATCACCGCCGTCGACGCCGAAGAAGGCGTTCTCTCCGGAGGGGGCTGTCGAGTCTGTTATCTCCACATCCTTACATTGGATTAACTGCACTATCGGCATGCGACCACTTATAGGTGTAGATGTAAGGTGCGTAACCTGTGCCCCCCCACTACGTCGTTGAGGATCACAGAGGGCAGGGCTTCTCCCGCGGTCGCGCTTAAGTCAACCATGTTGAGACGCAGATTGCGAACATGCCTTGCGTAAAGCCCGGAGGCTGGAAGCATTCCGAAGGACCATGCTTCAGGATACGCACTTGGTTTTTCCGGCAGGTCGCGGCCCACCCATTCCGGACGAGAAGGGAGCACATTATCGATGCGAATATTCGAGAGGGTTACATCCCGCACTTCCATGCCCGGCAAGCCGGTGATGGAGCTTGCCAGCAACGCTTCAGAGGGCGCAGCACGACGCGAGAAGCAGCAAGTTAAGACGGCGGACGAAAAGGGCGTGGCTCCTCGGTCCGGTTCACTCCCAGTCACGCCGCTGCTCGTTCCAGCCGAAGGCGTTTTCAAAGTGCACAAACTCCTTCGCCTGGCCGGGCACAAGATATACGCTCACTACGTCGAAGCGCACCTGCGGTGGGGTTTCCTGCGGCAACTGACCCACGTATTGGCGCGCCAGCCGGCGGAGGAGGTTGCGTTTGTGGGAGTCCACGGCGACCTCGGCGGCGGTGGCGTCATGGGCGGTTCGGGTCTTCACCTCGACAAAGCACAGTAACTGGTCCTGCCACGCAATCAGATCCACGTCGCCGGGCAAATTGCCCGCCGACCAGCGCCGCGCCACAACGCGGTAGCCCTTGCGGTTGAGGAAGAAAAAGGCCGCGTCTTCGCCCTCGAGGCCGGTGGCGAGGTGAAGAGGGAGCGCCGGCGTCTTTCCACGTCGCGCGGCGAGCCAGTCCAGTCCGGCCATTGCGCGCTCCAGGCAGTCAGTCGTCATCTGCGCCAGCCAGGCCATCGCCCCTATTTTCTCGCCGTCCAGCCAATAGGCGCAAATCCGGGTACCGATCAATTTTGTTTCGCCCTGGCTTGTTTAGCTCTGGCTTGTTTACCCCTGGAAATCTCGCCGGCCCGAAGCCTGAAATTGGTTCGCTGCTTAAGCGCGGAGCCGCTGCTCGAGCGGCGGGCGCGCAATCGGCCGTGGGCGCCCGAGCGGCCCGGGGCTCTGCGATTCTGCTGGCAGACTCTGCATTCGCGGTGTATAGTGCCTGCAACCCCCATCGGAGGCACCTGATATGTTCGGTTCGACCATTCTGGACATTGTCATCGGCATGGTCTTTGTGTTCCTGCTGCTCAGCCTGGTTTGCTCGGCGGTGAATGAGCTAATCGAGGCTGTGCTCAAAAATCGCGCCAAAGACCTGGAGCGCGGCATCGCCGAGTTGATCGGCGATCCGGCGACCGCGCCGGAGTTCCTCAGCGCGCTGTACAACCACGGGCTCATTAACTCGCTCTTCAAGGGTTCCTACCCACCGGCGAGCAAGGCCGATTTGCCGTCCTATATTCCCGCCACCACCTTTGCCCTCGCGGTGATGGACCTGGCGAAGAATCCACCGACGCCCACCTTCACGCTGCCGCCCAACCTGCAAGCGGCGGTTACGATTATTGCGAGACAGGCCGGCGGCGATGCAGCCAAACTGCAAGCCGGTTTGGAAGATTGGTTCAATCACCGCATGGACCGCATCGCGGGCTGGTATAAGCGGCGCGTACAGTGGATTCTGGTGGCGCTGGGTCTGATTGTCGCAGTGGCGCTTAACGCCGACGCCGTTCAGATCGCGCGATCGCTCTCGAACGACGCCAGTTTGCGTCAGGGGCTGGTGGCCTCGGCCGAGGCTCAAGCCAGTCAATCTCTCAACTCAATCGTTGCCGCGCAGGGCAACCAGCCTGCGCAGGCCGCGGTCAAGCAAATCCAAGATGAAGTGACGGGTCTCGGCGCGGTTGGACTGGCGATTGGCTGGCGGAAGTCGGAGTTAAAAGCGGCCTGGCAGGAGACGGAGTCAAAAGCGGCCGACAAAGCGCCCACGGCGGGATGGCTGGAGCGAAGCGCCGTCTTTACCGGCGAACTTGCGTCAACGCACCTGCTGGGATGGCTGCTGACCG
>JASHTU010000254.1 GCA_030040395.1 Acidobacteriaceae bacterium | reverse complement strand
GTCAGCGCCATCGCCGTCGAGTAACTGGTCTTCTGGGCGTAAACCGCCTCAATGAATACTACTGAGCTGGCGATCACGCCCGCGCTCTGGTAGGCGAATCCCGGCAGCAGAGCGCGCACCGAATTGGGCGACAGCTCCGCCAGATGCGCCGGGATCACCCCCCACGCCCCCTGCACCATGAATTGCATCAGGAACGCGCCCGCGATCAGCAGCGCCTCGTTGGGCGCATACGCCCACACCGGAATCAGCATGGCGCCCAGGATGAACGCAACTATGATCGCCTTCCGCCGCCCCACTTTATCCGAGAAATGCCCGAAAACCAGTCCCCCGATGATGGCTCCGATGCCCGCAATGGCGGTGATCACCGCCCGGCTGGAAGGACCATAATGCCATTGCCGCTGCAGGAACGTCGGATACATGTCCTGAGTTCCATGCGAGGCAAACATCATCGCGCTCATAAATGCCAGCAGATACAAAAACAGCTTCCAATGCGAAACGATCTCGCGCCGCTGTGCGCTCCAGCCCAGCTTGGTCCGCGCGCTCTTCCGCCACACTTCCGACTCATTCACCCGAAACCGGATGAACAATACCAAAGCCAGCGCCGGCAGACTGCCGACAAAGAACAACGGCCGCCAGCCCACGCGGTTGAACAGGCAAAAATAGCAAACCGCGGCCAGCACGTTGCCCGCCGCATAACCCTCCTGCAGAAAACCGGAAAGCACGCCGCGCTTGGTCACCGGCGCGCCCTCCATCGCCAGCGACGCGCCCACGCCCCAATTGCCGCCCATCACCACCCCGAACAGCGCGCGAACAATCAACAACACCGTGTAGCTGGGCGCCAGCCCGGTCAGAATCTCCGCCACCGCGAAAACCCCGATGTTGATCATCAGCGGCAGGCGCCGCCCGTAGCGGTCGGCAATCAGCCCGAAGACCAATCCGCCCACCGGCCGAAAGGCCAGCGTCATGGTGATGACCAGCGCGATCTCCGCATCCGTCTTGTGAAATTCCCGCGCAATCGCGGTCAGGCAAAACGTCACCAGAAAAAAGTCGAAGGCGTCCAATAGCCAACCGGAGAATCCCGCGATCACCGCCGGCGGATGGCTCACTGCCGTTTCAGCCCCTGCTTGCTGCGACAAATCCATTCGCCCCATACGCGCAGGTTCGGCTTTGGGCATCATCTCACCTCGTAGGCATCGCGAAATGCCGCTTTCGGCCGCGCGCATCGGCCCCGCACAGATCCCCTCGCCCCGGCAAAGGGCGCGCTCCCGCACTTCCCGCTGCCGCCGCCCGGCAGTCTAGAGAATAGCTGAGGATTTACAGGTGAATGGCATGAAACCGGTTAGTCACAAGTCTAATGCGGACATACATGAGGCTTCATACAGACCCTAGCCGGCTCCGCAATTGGAACTTGCGCGAGTACGAATTCCGGAATCGCCTCAGGAAGCGCCAATTATCGTGGCGACGCCTTGAAGCCCGCTCGTTCCCGCCCACATTGGCGCCTTCGCGCCGTCCCGCCTTACGATTTGCCCGGATAGTGCAGTTGCCGGGCCAACACGTAAGTGATCTCCGTCGGCACTTCGTCGGTAAACTTCACTTTCAGCAGCACCTGGTAGTAGCGCGGCATCTTGCCGCCGCACGACCGCTTCAACTCGGTTACCACCGTCCGTACAAACAACGGGTCCGTAAACGCCTTCACCGCAGCCACGTACCCTGCCGCCCTGCTGCTGGTAAAGCTTTCCACATCGTTGCCGCCCAGCGGCCCGGGAAGATGCGTGACCAGCGCGTAGGCGACCCCCTCCTCCGTGGGCGCCGTCGAATACTCATCCACAAAGGTCTCCGGCTCGTTCGGACCTGGGTGAAGGTTCCGAATGCCCTCGTGCACCGGCTGCAGCGGCGTCTCGACTGGAGCGGCCTGAATCTGCTCGTTGAAAAAAATGTTCTCTACGCCCACAAACACCACGTTATTATCGGCCAGTTCCCGCAGCGACAAGTCGGTCGTCTTCACCACCGATAAGTTCTGCACCTTCGACCCCAGCAACCGGGCCAGCAGAAACGAGGCGTCCACCTCGCCAAAAGCGGTGTAATACCGGCTCGGCGCCAATTCGTGATTCTTCAACGCCCCGCGCAGCGCTTCCACCGTTGGCGACGATTTGATCTCGCTCCACGTATTCAGGGTCTTATCCCGGTAATACACCCCCTTCCTTCCGTCCAGTTCCACGAAGAGCGGGTCCTCGATGGCCACAATCATCGGCCGGTTGGTGGCGATAAACGGCCGCCACAGCTCTTCCAGATCTGTATTCCAACTGGGCGTGTAAGAGATGCTCGTCGCCTTGGCGCCGGCCGGCCTCGCCCAGTAGTAAGCCACTCCCACGGCAATCGCCATCGCGATCCCCGCCGCCATGGACGCCAAACGCATTCCGCTCGTAGCCGCCCATAAGCTCTTTCTGCGCTTGCTCTCTATAGGCGCAGCCTCCGGTGATAACCCGGCGGACCGCGCCCCCGATCCCTCGCGGAGCTCGTATTTCAGCTTGAAGTGCCCCTTAGGCACTTCAATCACCACCGGATCCTCTTGCCCTTCCCGGCGATAATAGTCCGCCAGTTTTTGCCGCAGCCTCCCTACCTGAATGCGCACTGCGGAGTTATGCCGTGGATCGTAGGAAGCCGGCTTCCCGAGTCCGTCGGTCGCCACGACATACTCTTTCAACTCATCGGCCTCCCCTGAGACCGATTTCTCCGCCAGAAACTTCAGAAGCCGGCGCAACACTTCCGACCCGCGCAGTTCCTCGCTATGCAGAACCCGCTCCACCTGCTCCAGCAAGCTTTTTTCGCCTGCGAAATGAGTTTGCACACCCTCGTCCGGCGAGGCAGGCAATTCCGCGTGCATCCCGTTCCATGCGCTTGGTGCGATGTCGAGCATATTTTCCTCGGTTCTGTCCATAGTCCTGAGGTACGGGCGCCGCTCATCATCGCGAAGCCGATTTCAAGTCCTTACAGTTTGCGTCCTATGCCTCTAATTTCCTTTTCCGAACCCGTCCGGAAAGAGTCTGATCGTCTCTTCCCAACCGGCCAAGCGCCCGGTCTCACTCCCTCTCGGCGTGTGGTCCCGTGCGACTCTTCACGCGTCCGCTCGTCTCCGATCGTTTGCAGTTGAACCTATTCTGGCTTGGAATTGACACCGGAGGTCGTACGGTTCGGGGAATATTCTCTTCCTACGCTCTTATCTACGCGTAGTTCAATAATGCGGAATTGATACATCTTCGTTACACCCTTGTCAACCCTTCTCTTGGGGCGGTAGTGACTCATTTTGCTTAAGCGGGTCATGCAAAGTGGGATGGCGGGCATATCCGCCATCCCGAAAATATGGCATACTAGATGCATGAGGCGCTTAAGCAAAATGCCATCCGACCCAAATGAGGCGGCGGCACTGACCGTAAGGCTTGCCACAGAGGAGCTAGACCCATCCCAAGAAAGTGCAACTGCCATCTCG
>JASHTU010000021.1 GCA_030040395.1 Acidobacteriaceae bacterium | reverse complement strand
CAGCCAGTGCCCGTACGCCGAGGAGTGTGACAACTACCACGACGACAACGATGAAGAGGATGACGAAGACCAGGACGACGATGAGGATGCGGACGAGGACGAGGACGAAGAAGACGACGAGGATGAGGATGAAGGCGAGGACGCGGACGACGATGGGGACGAAGAAGACGACGAGGATGAGGACGAAGGCGAGGACGAGGATGACGATGACGACGATGATGATGAAGGCGACGATGAGGATGAAGGTGAGGATGAGGATGCGGATGCGGATGACGGGGAGGATGTCAGCGACGGCGTCCGCAACCAGGAATACGCAGTCAGCAGGGATGCCATCGGCAAGCTCTTAGCCGACAAAGACACTCTAACCGCGCTCAGGATTCTCAACCGCGTGACCTCTGGCTAGAGCCTGTGAGTAGCTCGGAATCTTGTTGAAGTCGTTCTGTTCATGATTTGAACTGCCAGAATCTAAAAGCTGGCAGTTGGAAGCTGGAAGCTGTAATTTACGCCGTGCCATACTACTTTCATCCATGGCGCGCTTTCTTGCAGCCTTCATTGCGGCCCTGCTGCTCTCCGCTACGGCCCATGCCACGCTGGCAGCGCTGGTTCCGTCGAGAGACGGTTTGATTGTGGCCGCCGACAGCCGCATCTCATTTCTTGGCGCGGAATGCGACGGCGCGTTCAAGATCATTGAGCCGGCGCGGCCCATGCGCACCGTCGCCATTGTCACCGGCGACTCTATCTTCGTTTCTCCGCCGCCCGCCGGGGTCTCGAATCTGTGCCAGTATCTTGAATCGGCGCCCCGCCGGCTCAATATCGACACTCTGGTCCGCGACTACCTCGAGCGCAGCGCGGACGATCCCACGCAGTTGGCCTTTGACGGCCTGGGCGCGGCCTGCGTGCGCCGGGTCGAGCGCTTCCGTCAGGCCTATCCTGAAGCGCTGCGCGGTTTCATGGGACGGGATCTCTTCTCCGTGGTCGTGGCCAGCTACGATCCCGGGACACGGACTTCGCTCCTGCGCAATTTCGTGGTGCGCATCGACGCGCGCACGCGTCATGTGGGAGCCGCCCGCTTTACCCAGACCGCGGTTTCGCCGCACGACCCGCGCGAAGTCTGGATCTATGGGGAAACGTCGTATGTGGACCGCTATGTCTACGCCGGTTTCGGCCGGCAATTTCTCTCGCCGGCGACGCTCGGCTTCTTGCGCGACCGCACGCCGGTCGGCCAGACGCCGCTGGATCGGGCTGTCGCCGTAGCCGCCGACATTGTTCAGGCGGCCAGCCGCGCCGCGCAAAAGGTTCCCGCGCCCAGCGGCATCGGAGGTCCCATCCGCGTTGTGCTCTTGGGCGCGAACCCCCAGCCCGAGTCCGTGCCCTGGGCTGCTCCCTACGATTGACGATTGAGGAACAAAAAACCCGCCTGGCCTCGTTTGCGGCGGTCGTAGATCTGTCGGCGTGCAGTTGAGGGCTCTTACCGCGTGGCCTCGAAGAGGAACCAGGCGCGGCGCTCAGCCTCGTCGATCCAGGTTTCGATAAGGCTGGTGGTGGCGTAATCGCCCGCCCGGCTGGCAACCTCGTGCGCGGAGCGCAGGCTTTCCACCAGCGCCATGTTGTCGGTGTGCAGTTCGATCAGCATGTCGCGCGCGGGCACAAACTCCTGGTCGTTGTCAGCGATGCGCTGCAGGCGCGCGATTTGCCCAATCGAGCGGAGGGTGGTCCCGCCAATCTTGCGCACCCGCTCGGCGATGTCGTCGGTTATAGCGAAGATCTGTGCGGCTTGCTCATCGAGCAGGAGATGATAATCGCGGAAGTGGGCCCCGCTCATGTGCCAATGGAAGTTCTTGGTTTTCAAGTAAAGCGCAAAAACGTCGGCCAGCGTGGCGTTCAGAAGATTGGTGACATCCTTGACCTGATCCGGAGCGAATCCGTCCGGATTGTTGGTCTTGGCCGCTTTCGATTCCTGACTCGTATGCGTGGACATTTTCATCTCCTTCCGCTGCCGGGCCATGCCCCGCCCGCCAGCGTCCCACAGTTCGATGCCGCGCGCGAGTCTAAAGTTGTTCCGCTTCTGGCCCCAATCTGAAGATGCGCGGCGAAGAACTTCCCGGCCGCTCGAGCTCTCGGCCCCCGTTTGCGTAGTCTAGAGGAACAGCACTAGGGGGTGGGAGATTTCCATGCGGGCAAGCGCAATCGAGTTTCGTCTGCGGATGTTGATTCAGGTGGTCATCGTGGTTTTAGGATTCTGGGCCCCTTGGATTCAGGGCTTCGACCTGGGCCGCCGCGTTTCGCTGCTCGAATGGCTGGCGCTTGAGCTGAGCCGCGCCGGGGTGCTGCGGTTCACCCTCTCCGCGCCCGCCGTCATCGTGATGGGCGCGCTGATCGCCGGCCTGGGTGCGGTGCTGCGCGTTTGGGGGACGGCCTATTTGGGGTACGGCACTGTCCACCACGGCCAAATGCAGGCCGGCGCGCTGATGGCCGATGGCCCTTACCGATACCTGCGCAATCCCCTCTATCTCGGCGGCTGGTGCATGATGGCCGCCATTTCCCTGCTCATGCCGCCCACCGGAGCGCTGTTCACCATGACCCTGGTCACGCTGTTTTACCTGCGCCTGATTCTCGGCGAAGAGGCTTTTTTGGAGCCGCGTCTGGGCGAGCCCTACCGGCAATATCTCCTCACCGTGCCGCGGCTTTTCCCGCGTCTGCCCGCGCGCCTTGCGCCCGCCGGCAACAAGCCGCGCTGGCTCATCGCCCTGCTCACGGAGATCAATCCCATCGGCGTCTTTGTCATCTTGGCGTTTCTCTCTTGGCAGTACGACAGCGAACTGATGTTAAAGGCGATTCTCGTCAGCTTTGGCTTGTCGCTGGTGGCTAAGGCACTGGTGCCGCGGGCGCCTGCGAGCCCCGCTCCCGTGCCGTAGCGTTGCCAGCCGCGCCCAGCCGTCCCAGGTGCGTCCATCGGAAGCCGTCGGCATACTTGAGGCCGAACCCGAACAGTCGATCGATCCCGATGTGGTTGGCCCAAATCAGTGCGACTGGAAGGGCAAGACGGGCGTGAAACAGCATCGCGCACAAGGCCAGCACCGCCGGGGCCACGTAGGCGTGCACAGCGTTATACACACGCGCGCCCCAGCACGATCCGGCGAGATAACCCAGCATGGAGAGATCTGGCGCCAGCCAGAGGGCCGCAAACCAAATCCAGTTCGCTCCCAGATGCGCGTATATTGCCACCGTGACGGCCGCCACGGCCAGCCCTTCAAGCCGCAGAAGCAGGCGCACCGAGGAACCGCGCGGCGCCGGCGCGTCCGGCAAACCCGCGCATGGAGAAACCCGCGTCATGGCTCATGAGATGAGCCACGCCGCGGCAAGAGTGCAGAAAGTTCGCCCCATGCCCGCAAAAATATGCGCAAAGGGGAGAAGCACAATGCTTCTCCCCTGTCTCCGCAGTCCGGAATGCTACTTCTTGGGAGGCGCGATCACATCCTTGGCCGACTTAGCCACGCGGAACTTCACAACCGTCTTGGCCTTGATCTTGATGGCTTGGCCGGTTTGCGGGTTGCGTCCCATGCGGGCCTTGCGCTCAGCCTTCACCAGGCGGCCGATGCCTGGAATCACGAAGACTCCGTTTTTCTTGGTTTCCTTGATCGCTGTCTCCGCCAACAGATCCAGAAACGCCGCGGATTGCTTGTTGGTGAGTTCGAGCTTCTCGGCCATCTGCCGTGTCAGGGCAGTCTTGGTCATGCCTGTTGCCATATTGCTATTCTCCTTCTGGTCGAGCTGTGGTGGGCTCGGGTGTTGAGGGGCTTCCGCCGTGAAAAGCGACCGCCGCATGGAGGGAGTGCGATGAAGCCCTGGTTGCGCGAAAACCCCTCTATTCATGCGGCTTTGAAGAACCCTGCCGATGCTTACAATGCGGCTTTCGGCGGGCAAAGTCAATACAAAAAGCCGATTTTTCCACAATTTTCTTGGGGATTTGTACAGAATATGCCCATATTTGCTGGGTTTTTTGGGTCTTGAGCCCCGTTCACGCCCGTTTTTCGCCCTTCTGGAGCGCCCTTCGGCGCTTCGGCACGGCTCGAAACCTGAGCGCGCGTGAACTGTGGAACCGCTCTACGGGAGCCCGAACAGCACCTTCTTGCGCGGGGCCTGGGCCGTGGCAATGGGCGTATTCAGCGCCTCCACCACCGGCGCCGCGATGCGGAAGGCACGGATGATGGTGGCGGCGAAATCGGGCTTAAGCGCCGTGGCCGCGGGCAACGTGGCCGCCAAACCCCACTGCCGGCAGCGGATCAGGTCCATCCCCGGATGCTCGCAGGGAAAACCCTTGGGTGGCCGCGTCAGCGCGTTGCCCTCAAACTCCTCAAATGTCCTGCGGACGGCAGGTTTTCGGAGTAGCCTTCTGAATTCGAGATGATGATCGAGCAGCCAGTGCCGAATTTGCCCCAGTTGTTCCTTCTCCGGCATGTAAGCCCCGGCGGCAATAATCACTTCCTTCGGGCTTACGTGAAAGTAGTAGCCTGCGCCTGAGGTCTTCTCTAGCCCCGTGTGCGTCCACCACGCGGCCACATGCGTTTTATAGGGCAGCTTGTTGGCGCTGAAGCGCGTGTCGCGGTAAATGCGGAACAAACACTTCTCCGCCGGCCGCACGTGGTTGGGCGCGAATGCCAGCATGGCGTCGGTCACTTTACGGATGATGGCCAGCATTGGCTCCTTGAGCAGCGCCTCAAACTCGGCTTTGCGCGGCTGAAACCATGCGCGGTCGTTGTGCCGGGCCAAGTTGCGTAGGAAGGTCAGCGCCTCCGGGCGGAAGTAAGGAAGAACGCCGGCGGGCGCGCTGGGTGCAAGCTTCTGCTTTGACGCCATGGTAAAGAGTCTACCGAATGAGCCTGCCTGACGCTTTGCCTCTCCGGAGAATCGCCACCCTTGGATTCGATTCCAGTTGGTCCCTGACCGTTTGATCTTGCACTCCCCGGGCGCCCCAGGGTCTCGATTTGAGACCCGGAACACCGGAATGCACAAGTACGAATTCAAGCGAACAGAGACCTAGCGGCTCGCAGCTAAAAGCTAGAAGCTGTCTTTCACCGAATCACCTTCAGCGCCCCGCGAAACAGCCCGTCGAAATCCGCCGCCAGCGTTTTGTCCTTCGCCACTGCCTGCTCGATCGCCTTCTCCGCCGCCGCTCTCTGGTAGCCCAGATTCACCAGCGCGGAAAGAACATCGTCCACCGCCGGCCCTTGTGCGGCGGGCTGCACGGGCGCCACGGCAAACTCGTCGAGCTTGTCCTTCAGCTCCACCACCAGCCGCTCGGCCAGCTTCTTGCCCACTCCCGGAATGC
>JASHTU010000253.1 GCA_030040395.1 Acidobacteriaceae bacterium | reverse complement strand
TATTACGCTCAGTGAGGCCAAGCTTTTCTTCGCCCTTTACGATAGAGATACGGATCTCTTTCCGGCTGCGCCCGGAACTCCGGAAGATCGACGAGGTGCGCAACCCCATGTCCGCAACTGGCGCCAAACCGGCTGGGACTGCCGACGAAGCCGCCGCGGCCCAGGCCGTGCGCCAGATGTTTGACTCCATCGCGCCGCGCTACGACCTGCTCAACCACGTGCTCTCCGCCAACGTGGACCGGCTGTGGTGGTGGCGAGCCGCGCGTCGTTTCCGCGCCGTGCTGGCTCGGCCTGAATCCGCGGTCCTCGACGTCTGCTGCGGCACCGGCGATATGACCATGGCCTTGCTCAAGCGCCGCCCTCCGCACGCGCGCCCCGTCCTCGCGGTCGATTTCGCCCGCCAAATGCTCAGCCGCGGCGCCCGCAAATTCGGCTCGCCGGAGTTCCGCTTCTTTCCCGGCCGCAGAGACGCCGGGGACCTGCCGTACGCAGTGCCCATTGAAGCCGACGCCCTGCGTCTGCCCCTTCGCTCGGCGTCCCTCGACCTCATCGTCACCGCCTTCGGCTTCCGCAACCTGGCCAACTACGAAGCCGGCCTGCGTGAGTTCCATCGCGTCCTCAAGCCCGGCGGCCAGTTGGGCATCCTCGAGTTCAGTGAGCCCGGTGGTCTCCTCGGCAAGGCCTACGCCCTCTATTTCCGCCGCGTGCTGCCCGCCATCGGCCGCGCGATCTGCGGCAAAGACGGTCCTTACCACTATCTCCCCGCCTCCGTGGGCCGTTTTCCCCGCCCCCCCGATCTGCTGGTCCTCATGCGTTCTGCGGGTTACGTGGAATGCGCCTGGCAGCCTTACACCTTCGGCATTGCCGGGTTGTACACCGCGGTCCGGCCGCCTGGAGTCGAGAGATAACCTGTAATCTGGAGCAAAATGACCCGAGCCGCTTCCAGCGCGTCCGTCGCCAATCCGCCGGGCTCTGGCGCCTCCGCTTGGAAAGCGGCCGGCGTTTCCGCCCAGAAGCGGAGTGTGGCGCGCAACTCCATGCTCGCCGCGGCGGCCATGACCCTGTTCAAGCTGGCCGCCGGCATTTTTTCCGGCTCCCTGGGCGTTCTCTCTGACGCGGCCCACTCCGGACTCGACCTCGCCGGCGCTGCGCTTACCTTCTTCTCCGTCCGCGTCAGCGACAAGCCCGCCGACGAAGATCACACCTACGGCCACGGCAAAATCGAAAACCTTTCCGCCTTTGCCGAAGCGGGACTGATGGCCATCTCCTGCGCCTGGATCATCTGGGAGGCCATGCAGCGCATCTTTTTCCACCCCGTCGAGGTGCGCCACGTCGTCTGGCCGGCGCTGGTGCTCGCATCCTCCATTGGTGTGGACTTCTGGCGCTCGCGCCGCCTCCGCACCGTCGCCCTCCGCACCGGCAGCCCCGCCCTGGCCACGGACGCCTCGCACTTCGCCTCGGACATCTGGGCCTCGGTGGCCGTGCTTGTCGGCCTCGGGGCCACATGGTTGGGAGCGCGCCTCGGCGTCGCTTGGCTGCGTTACGCCGACCCCCTCGCCGCGATCGCCATTTCGATGATGATCCTGCGCATGACCGTGCGCCTGGGCCATGAGGCGGCCAGCGCCCTCACGGACGAGATTCCCGCTGAAACCCGCCGCCGTCTTGTCCGCGAGGTTGAAAAGGTTCCCGGCGTGCTGGCCGTTGAGCAGGCGCGCGTGCGCCGCGCCGGAGCCGGTTACTTCGCCGACCTCACCCTCGCCTTGCCCCGCCGCTTCACCTTCGAGCACACCGGTGACCTGGTGCAGGCGGCCACCGCGGCCGTGCAGCGCATTCTGCCCCAGGCTGACGTCGTCGTCCGCACCGTGCCCCGCGAAACCCGCGCCGAAAGCATCTTCGACCGCGTTCGCGCCGTCGCCGCCCGCAACAACGTCTCCGTCCATGAGCTTAGCGTGCAGACGCACCACGGCCGTCTGCGCGTCGAGCAGCATCTGGAACTCGACGAAAACCTCTCCCTGCTCGCCGCCCACGACTTTGTCACCGCGATGGAAGCTGAAATCCTACGCGCCGTGCCGGAGATCGACTCCGTCCTCACCCACATCGAAAGCGAGCCGGCCACCATCGAGCAGCCCGAAGAAATCATCGAAGCCGATCGCAAAATCGAGATGGCCCTGCGCGACGCGGCCCGCACCCTGCCCGAGGTGGTGGATGTCCATCAGATCTCCGTGCGCCGCTCCGGCGAACACGCCGATCTGTCCTGCCACTGCACCCTGCCTGACGATTTGAACCTGCAGCGCGTCCACCAGGTAATCACCGATCTGGAAGACCGCTTCAAGCTCGCCTGCCCTGAGGTCCAGCGCGTCACCATTCACCCCGAGCCGCTGACGGATAATACGCGCTAGCCAGCCCGCCGTTCGATGCTGTCAGCGGACAACCCCCCTTTTTCCCAGAGCCTTTTGCACCAGGTACGAGGAGCGCGTGAGCCCCACGTCGCGAGCGCGCCGGTCGATCTCGGCAACCTGGCTTTCGCGCGCAGTGATGTTCACGCGAACCGTCTTCTCAGGTTCTTTGACTTCTACCAGAAAAGCCACTGCGCCTTTCATCGCCGAGTCGCCGCGCAGATCGTCGAGAGTCGAGGGCGCGGGGATCTCCTCCCTATCTTCGCGCATGCCTTGAAGATGAAACGCGAGCGC
>JASHTU010000252.1 GCA_030040395.1 Acidobacteriaceae bacterium | reverse complement strand
AAAGCTGTCGCTGGGGACCCCGGATTTGCGCCGCAACCCTTCGGGACGGGGCCAATTTTCCCGATTTCGTTGTCGCTCGTCGCTAGCAGACACCCGGTATGCGTCCCTCCTCGCTCCTGGAACTCGAAAAAATTGGCTCCCGTCGCTGCCTGCCCCAAAGTTAATAACAGGCTCTAGAGGCCTACATGCGCGCTCATCCGGAGATGTGGCAAACGCCCTAAACGCCTTTAAGTGCGAAAGTCCACCAGTACGGTAGGCCGTCTGCAAATATGCTCAAATCTATTTGGTTGCGACGACCATGCCAACCGGCCCTACCAATGGTTCCACATAGTTCTTGCGGAACCCCGCTTCGCGCGCCCATGCGAATGCTCGTCATGGCTTGGAGAAAGTTCTTTACCGCTCCGGGATCGCGATAGAGCGCGTCGTAGAAGTTCTCGCCTGTTCTAGCTTCACTTTGTGGCGAGCCTGTTTTGAGCGCGGTTGTGAGTGAGCCACAAAAAGGATACAAGCGCGAGTTCGACATCTCCAGCATGCCGCCGATGATACCGAAGCCGGGAACTCAAGGGGCGATTTCCTCAAAGAATCGCCACCTTCGATTGAAGTTGCAAGGGCTACATGTGAAGGAGAAGTGCTCGAGTGCGGTCAAGGAAGAGATCTGTTTCCGGCGTGCTGAAACGTCCTGGCGTCTCCTGGCCGGGGCGGATTCTTGCTCGCGGCGGTTGTCAATCGGCCGCCGTTGCCCTCACGCCTTCCTGCGCGCTTATGGCTTGGACATCGATGGAGAGGCAGGCGCCGAGTTCGTCGAAATCCCGCTCCCAGCGCAGACGGTCCTCGGGAGCGAGGGCGGCGAGCTCAAAGACCGGGATATGTAGAATCTCGTACCAGATATTCTGCGCCTGCCAGAGATTGGTCTCGAGGGGCAACTCGATGAGCGTGCGCGCCAGCGTCAGCGCGCGGTCGAGTAACTCCAGGGAGCCTGAGGACATCACCAGCTCCACCATGGCGCGTTTCATGCGCTGGTCGGCGATATAGCCAAGGGTGGCTGTATCCAAAGACACCTGGTCGGCCTTGCCCAGGGACAATAATAACTGCAATTTCGCCACATCGATGGGATCGTTCTCGAGCGCGCGGCGTAGTCCGGCATTGATGGCGAAACCCGCGGCCAGGGTGAGCGCGGGCGGTTTGGGAAGCCCGGTTTGGGAAAGATAATGCAGCAGGCTGGCATGTTCCTGGTAAATCGTGGTGAGGGAGTTCTCGATGTCCCAGAGCGTAGAGTTAAGGATAATCTGGATGATGCGCCGCTGCTCGTCGGTGAACAGTGAGGTCAGAGAGTAGTCGCTACGGCCGTAATATTGGTCGAGTTGCCGGATCACTTCGGGAAAATCGGCGCGCTGCACCTCTTCGCCGGCTTGCCGCGCGAAGGCTTCGAATTCGATCGCGTCGGCGTCCGCATAGGCCTTTACGGCGGCGGTAATATTCTGGTCGCCGAAATGCAGAACCGCAAACGAAAAGGCCCCCTGCCGGCCGGTGATGGTGCTGGCAATATGCGCCCGTCCCACGGCCAGGCGTCCGCCGCCCGACGAATAGATGTCGTAGGAAATGCGGCGCACATGGAAGCAGTAGAGGTCGGTTTCTTCGGGGAACGAAGAGAACATGGAACTGATGGCGTAGTGGGCCGCAACTTGTTCCAGGCGTAGCTCCTTGGCGGTCACGCAACGGGCGTAAATCTGTGCGCCGTCACCGGCCGCGGGCACATTGGACCGCGCCTGGGCCATGTGGGTAAGAAACGCGGGCTCGAGCGCCTCTGCCTGCTCCCCGAAGAGCTCCTTCGCCAGCTGCAGCACCCGCGCAGCGTATGCGATCACCTGCACCGTTTCGATGCCCGAGATGTCGTCGAAAAACCAGCCGCAGCTCGTGTACATAAGCTGCGCGTGACGCTGCAGTTCCATCAAGTCCAGCGCCCGCAAGCGTTCCAGCTCGCTTAAGGGGTGCTTGGCGTGGCCGGCGAAGAAACGGTCCACGGATTCCGGCCCGCGGTCGAGAATCACCTGGATATAGGCGTCGCGCGCGGCCCAAACGTCGTTGAACAGCGCGCTGCCCGCCTGTTCCGTGAGCGGAATCAGGGCCTCGCGCAATTCGTCGAGCGCCTCGCGCAGGGGCGTGCGCCAAGCCTGTTTCCATCCCGGCTTGCCGCCGTTGCATCCGCAATTGGAGCGCCAGCGCTCCACCCCGTGCACGCAGCTCCACGAGGTGTTCTCCACGATTTCGCACTCGTATTCCGGCGGGAACTGCTCCAGATAACTCCCGAAATTGGCCAGCCGGACCGTCTTGTCCTGCTCCAGGAGGCGCAGCGCCCAGGCCAGCGCCATTTCGCCGTACTTGTGGTGGTGGCCGTACGATTCTCCATCGGTAGCCACACTCGACAGTTGCGGCTTGGTTTCGTCCTTGAACCCGGACTTGAGGCGCGCGGCAAGATTCTCGCCCGAGTTCAGCAAGCCTTCAAAGGCGATGGCGCGCGAATTGGGCCCGTTGTAAAAAAAGATCGTGATCGATGCTCCGGAAGGAAACCGCATCAGGTAAGGCCGCGTGGTGTCCACTGAAAGATCAGGCGTGTCAATCCATTCCGCGTCCTCCTCGTGGAGCGGGCGGATCCGCTTGGCCTGGTGCGGCGCCAGCACCGTAAAGGCGACGCCTTCCTGGGCCAGAAGCTCCAGGGTTAGGTTATCCGCCGCGGTCTCGGCCAGCCACATGCCTTCGGGCGCCACGCTGAAATGTTGCCTGTAATCAGCGATGCCCCAGCGGATCTGGGTGATGCGGTCACGCCGGTTGGCCAGCGGCATGATCATGTGGTTGTAAACCTGCGCCATCGCTGAGCTGTGTCCGCCGAACCGCCGCCTGCTGCGTCGCTCGCCGTCCCGGACCATGTGGTAGGTGCGCGGCGCGTTTTCCTTGAGCCAGCTCATCAGGGTGGGGCCGAAGTCAAAGTTGATGCGCGCGTAGTTGTTCACAATGCGGATGATTTGCCGCTTGTTGTTCACGATGCGCGACGCGCCGTTGGGAGCGTAGCACTCCGCGCAGACGCGCTCGTTCCAATCGTGAAATGGCGCCGCGCTATCCTGAATTTCAACCGATTCGAGCCATGGATTTTCGCGAGGCGGCTGATAAAAGTGGCCATGAATGCATACAAAACGCTTGGTTGGAGGCATTGCACTCCTCGTGCCAGCCGGCAGCGACTTGTCCGACCGGCCGCTGCCATTATTCTAGAGTGTGTGATGCGCTTTGGCCGCTCGCGGAACACGGAATGACGGGCGTTTAGGCCCGACCCGCGGACGGCGCGTTTCTGGCCAGGTCGCAAGCCCGCCACAAATACCAGCTGGCCACGGAGCGGTAAGGCGCCCAGCGCACGCCCCGCTTGAAAACCACGTCCGGCTTGGGCAGGTCACTGGCCTCGATGGGCCGCGACTTGGGCAGGCGCTGAAAGGTAAGCGCGTAGCCCTTGCGCACCCCGTAGTCCGTGGCCGGCAGCACGTCGGGTCTGCCCAGCCGGAAAATGAGCAGCATTTCCACCGTCCAGGACCCAATGCCCCGCACCTCCGTCAGCCGTTCCACGATGTCCGCGTCTGACATTTTGGAAATCGCCGTGTGCGCGGGCACCGTGCCGTCGAGGGTGCGCGCCGCCAGGTCTTTCAGCGCCCGTATTTTGTTTCTCGAAACCCCAGCCGTCCGCAGGACCTCCTCGGGCGTATCGATCAGCGCCCGCGGCGTGGGGTCGCCGGCGTAGATTTCGCGCACGCGGCCATGGATGGTCGCCGCCGCCTTGCCGTGCAACTGCTGGTAAAGAATCGATTCGAGCAGCGATTCGAAAGGCGAAGGTGAAGCATCGAGTTTGAGCCCGAAGGGGCCGACGCGGTCGATGAGCGCGGCGAGTTTTGCATCGCGAGCGCGCAGGTGCGTGAGCGCCTCGGCAGGATCGAAAGGAAGTTTCCGCCTGCGGCCGTCGTGGATCATAGGCAGGAGTCTATCGCAACCGGGTTTGCTCCCGACGGAAAAATACGCGGGGAAAAAACAGGCGCGCGAGTCGAGATGGCGGCGATGCGATTTGACCTGTTCAAGGTCTTGCGGTTGCCCGCGCGGAGGGCCGCGGGATGGTACACTTCGGGCGAATTCGCAGGGGAAAGAGGCCAATGCATGAAACGCCGTCATTTCGTGAAAACCGCGGCAGCCGCAACCGCCGCAATAGCGCTTCACTCCACGCGCCGGTTTGCGTTGCGCGCTGAAGATGCTGCGCCGGACCCCAGCGTCAAGCGCGTCCTGGTCATGTTCAAGTGCCACTTTGACGCCGGATTCATCGACACCCAATATAACGTCGTTCACAAACGATACTTTGAAAAGTTTTTCCCCCAAGCTATCGAGACTGCGCACGCCGCGAATGCCGGGGGCAAGCGGCGTTACGTCTGGACCACCGGCTCCTGGCTGCTCTATGAGTATCTCGAACAGGCGTCGCCTGCCGACCGCGCCACGATGGAAGCGGCCATCCGCCGCGGCGACATTGCCTGGCACGCCCTGCCGTTGACCTGGCAAACGGAAATGCTCAGCCCCTCGATGATCGAGGGCAGCCTGGCGCTGGCGCGCTCGCTCGACCAGCGTTTTGGCATGGTGACCACGGGCGCCAAAATGACCGACGTGCCCGGACACACCCGGGGGATCGTGGCGCCGCTGGCCAAACATGGGGTCACTCTCCTCGAAATCGGCGTCAACGGCGGCTCGACGACCGCCGAGCTGCCGCCTATCTTTCTCTGGAAGGATCCTTCTGGCGCCACTCTGCCCATGATGTATCACCACGAGTATGGGGGCGTGGCGCGAGTTCCCGGATCCGATCTGGCGTTGGTGACCGAAGTGCGCGGCGACAACAGTGGGCCGCACACGCCGGAAGAGATTGCGAATATCCATGCCGATCTGGCCGCGCGCTTCCCCAACGCGGAAATTGTCGCCGGCAATCTCTCTGAGATGGCCAACGCACTTGCCCCGTATCGCGACAAGCTCCCGGTCGTAACTCAGGAGGTTGGCGACACCTGGATTTACGGCGTGGCCAGCGATCCCTTGAAGGTGGCGCGTTACCGCGAGCTCGCGCGCCTGCGCGATGCGTGGATCGAACGAGGCGCTTTTGCAACGGGCGACGCCACCGACCTTCAACTTTTGCGCCATGTGCTGCTCGAGCCCGAGCACACCTGGGGTACGGACACCAAAACCTGGCTCGACTTCGATAACTACAAACCCGCCGATCTCCTACCCATGCTCGATACGAAGAACTACAAGGTGGTCGAGTTCAGTTGGATCGAGAAACGGCAGGACTTGCGGGACGGTATCGCAACATTGCCGGAAGCGCTCCGCGAAGAGGCGGAGCTTGCCATCGGGAGCCTCACGCCTTCGTGGCCGGTCCTGTCTCCGCAGGCAGTTCCATGGGCGCCTGGAAAGCCGATCGAGGCGGAGCATTTCTCACTGGAGATCGATGCGCGCACCGGCGCCATCGTTGGCCTGCGCAGCAAAGCCACCGGCCACGAATGGGCGAGCGACCGGAATCCCATCGCGCTGCTCACTTACCAGACGCTTTCCCAGGAGGATTATCAGCGCTATCAGGCCGCCTATCTCACCATCAAGGCCGATTGGGCGCAGAAGGATTTCGGCAAACCCAACATTGAACGATATGG
>JASHTU010000251.1 GCA_030040395.1 Acidobacteriaceae bacterium | reverse complement strand
CGAACGCGGCGATTGACGGTCCCTGGGGCATGGCGGTGCACGAGCGCGACCGCTGGGTGGACGTGTTTATTTCCAACGTGCTGAACGGAACGATTGCGCGGCTGACTTTCCAGCGCGGACAGTGGGGCCTGCAACTGGAGAAGTCGGTGGTCATCGTTACTGGTCTCAACCACCGTCCCGACCCGGCGGCGCTGGAGCTTGGACCCTCGGGCCTGCTCTATGACGCGGCGAACGACACGCTTTACTTCGCGTCTTCGATCGACAACGCGATTTACACAATCAGCAATGCCTCGACAGTGGCCGCGGACGAAGCGGCGCCGATGTTGTTCGTGCAGGACGCGACCCATTTGCACGGGCCGCTCGACTTGGCCTTCACGCCGGACGGGCACATCCTTGTGGCGAACAGCGACGGCAGCAATGCAGACCCGAACCAGCCCAGCGAGATCGTGGAATACACGCGGGAGGGCGCGTTTGTGACGCAGTTTTCCGTGGACCCGAACAACGGCGGGGCCTTCGGCATCGCGATTCAGCAAGCCGGCGAAGTGACGCGGTTTGCGGCTGTGGACGACAACGCGAACGACGTCACTACCTACTCGGAACTGGGGCGGTAGAGCGGATGGGAAGGGCCGCTCAGGGGTGCGGCGCCGGCCAACCAGAGCACTTCTCCTTCACATGTAGCCCTTGCAATTTCAATCGAAGGTGGCGATTCTTTGAAGGAATCGCCACTTGAGCTCCCGGCTTCTGAATGCATCAGAAGGAGGAGTGCTCCAGCCGGCGCCGTATTGCGTGTTCGTCCGCCAATTCCCTACTTTCCTCAGTCTCTGTTTCCCCGCTCCCTCGTCCGGGTCAGTATCCTCTGTCGCCTTGTCGTAAAATGAAAAGAACCGGCGCGGCCCGCCGGCAGTTTTCCCAAGCCGCGAGGATTTATGTACCCAGAAATCATGTTGATTCCCATGCGCGAAGAGTTGACCCGCGCCGGGATTGAAGAAACCCGCACCGCCGAGGACGTGGACGAGGCCTTGGCGCGGCCGGGAACGGCGCTGGTAGTGGTGAATTCAGTGTGCGGCTGCGCAGCGGGGAGGATGCGGCCCGGCGTGCGGCTGGCGCTGGCCCACTCCGCCAACCTGCCCGACCACAAGATCACGGTGTTCGCAGGCCAGGACGGCGAAGCCACGGAGCGCGCGCGCAGCTACTTCGAGGACAATCCGCCCACCTCTCCGGCGGTGGCGATTTTGCGCGACGGCAAGCTCGTTTACCTGATGCAGCGTTTCATCATCGAACAAGCCACGCCGCAGCAGATCGCGGGCGAACTGGTGCGCGCTTTCGACGAGTTCTGCGCCAAGCAGCCCGCCGCGTAACCGCCAGGCCTCAACGGTTCATTGCAGAAACGAAGAAGAGCGGTATGCTCCGTTCTTCGCAGTCCGCTTGCGTCCTTCATTTCAAGAGAAATTCGCGATGCTTCTGGCCTGAGCGCCAGTTGTGGACCGGTGTGCAGCTCAAAACCGGAACCGGTAGCGCAGCGTGGCGTAGAACATCCGGGGTTCGTTCCAGTGGAAGCCGCCAATGGTGACGGAGTTATCGAGCAGGACACGATGGCCGGTGACGTTGAGCAGCGAGCCGGAGAGCTCCCAGTTTTCGCCGATGTTATGTCCGGCCGAGAGGTCGAAGGTGGTGTGCGCGGGCAGGTATGCGCCTTGATAGGGACCGAATCCCGAGCCGGCCAGGCCGTTGGTAAAGCCGGAACCGTAATACACGTTGCTGGCGAGCCAGGTGTGCGTGGGCAGGTTGACCGTGAAGCCGGTGTTCAGCGTGTCGCGCTGGTCGTGATCCACGGGAAAGTAGTTGGGACCGAGGTCGCAGGCCGGGTCGGTGGGAATACTGCACGTGAACCCGCCGATAATGTTGCCGCGCTGCTCGGCAATCTGATTGGAATAACTGAGGTGGAACTGTCCCCATCGCTCCAATTCGGGCGAGCGCAGGGTCATTTCCCAAGCCCTCACTAACGCCCCATCCACGGCGATGGGAAAGTACATATTCGACTCGCCCAGGTTGGAGTGGTCGAGGAAGTTGTTGATGCGGGTTTTGAAGTTGTCCACGTCGAGCGCCCATCCCCGGTAAGGAATGTGCATGCCGAACTGGTGCTCTTCGTCGCGTTCGGAGGGGAGCGGCGTGAAGGTATTTTCGCCGGAATGCAGGCTGCCGGCGTAATTCAGCACGGAGCTGGAGACGGTTTGAATGGGCGCGGGCTGGAAGAAATGGCCGTAGAAGCCGCGGAAAACCCAGTTGAGACGGGGGATGAGGACGGTGGCGCCGATGCGGGGATAAATGGCGCTCTCGTCCAGCTCGGCGCGGTAAATGGAGAAGCGCTCGCCGCCCAGGAGGGTCACGTAGCGGCCCAAGCGCAGGTGGTCGGAAAGATAAGCCTCGACCAGTCCGGCGTTGGCGTTGCCCGGAGTGTTGGGCTGAGAGGGCGCGCTCCCGTTATTCACCGTGACGCCGAAGAGATCGTGCTCGGCTTGAAAGAAGGAATAGAGGCCGGCGGAAAGGATGTTGGGGCCGGTTTCGGCGCGGAAGTCGGCTTGCGCGCCCGCGTAATTCGATTTCTGGTCCCAGGTGGTGGACACGGGCAAATCCGTTGGCGGTGAATTGTAGTCGGACACGTTGAGGTGGTAGAAGGGGGCCACGTCGAAGAGCGCCTTGGGCGAGAGCGTGTGCACCCAATCGAGGATCACAAAGGTATCGCCCTCCGTTTGCCCGTCGCGCAAACCGTAGGAACAGTAATAACCGGAGAGGCACTCGTAGTCGGTGGCGCTGGGATCGTAGGGAACCTGGAAAAAATCATGGCGATCTTGCGCATCCAGGCGTAGTTGATCTCTGGGCGTCTGGTTGCGAATGGGAAACGAAACCGCTGGCGGAGTTGGTGGCGTCGTGGAAGATGGTGGGCACAGGCGTGGCCAGCCCGTAATTGGAGCGGGAGCCGGTGACGCTGGTGTACCATGCGGTTTTCTGGGAGTGGTTGCCCAGGGAGAGCTGAGCCTCGCCGGAATAGGGGTTGCCGGCGAGCAGGAACAACTCGCCATCGCGGTTGAACTCGAAGCCGTTGCGAGGCAGCACATTGAAGACGCCATAGGTGCGGTCGCCCACATCAGCGCCGTAGCTGCCGCGCTGTGTTTCCAGCGAATCGATGTCTTTGGGATCGATCTGCGGGCCGACATTGGAGGCGATCTTGGTGTTGGGAATCTCCACGCCGTCAATCAACCAATTGGTTTGGTGGCCGCCGCGCATGTGCAGCATGTCGTGAGTCATATAGGCGCCGGGCACGTAGTCGGTGATCATTTGCATCCCCGTGGTCTGGTCCGCGCCGGGGGTATCTTCGATCATCTGCCGCGTGATCAGCGTGGTGGGCGTCGCGGTATCGGCAATGGCGCTCGCCGCTCCATGGACGACCACCGATTGCGTGGCGCGGCCCAGCGGCAGGGGAATGTGCAGGACGGGGTTCGTGCCCGAGACCAGGGTCAGGGTTTGGTTGACGGTTTCGAATCCCTTGGCGCCGGCGGTGAGCCGGTACACTCCGACTGGAGCCAGCAACAGCGTAAAGGCCCCGTTGGCGTTGGTGGCGGCGTGCAGGGCAAAGGCGGAATTCGCGGATTGGAGCGTCACTTCGGCCCCTGCGATGGGCCGGTGCTGAGGATCGTGAACCACCCCGCTGATATTCGCGAAAACCGTGGCAAATGCGGGCAAGCCGCCACCTAGCAGTAGGGCCAAAGCAAGAACAAAAGAGCGTGGCACGATGAACCTCCGGGGACAAACGCCTAGCGCGGGTGCGGCGCGCCGGAAACTTTGCCAGACGGTGAATGGGGAAGCGTCGAAAGGGCCGCGTGAGCTGGCGGGGCAGGCGCCTTCCAGCAGTTACGCGAGCCGCGGTATGAACCCTTAGAGCACTTCTTCTTCACACGCAGCCAATGCAAATTTCGCGTAAGGTGTCGATTCTTTGCGGGAATCGACCCTTGGCTTCCCGGCTTCGGTATACAGCAGAAGGAGAAGTGCTATAGCCGGGCAGCGTACGGCTTACCCAGACCGGTTTCTCTGAGTCAGGGACCTTCGACGTTCCGAACGTTCAGGGGGAGTTTCAGCTCGGGAGGCCGGCGGGAGGACCGCGTCCGGCGTGATGGCGGCTGGTGCTGGAAAGGGCCAAGGACTGTTTGGCGGCTGGAACCAAAGGGCGCACCAGCAGGCCGGGCAGGCTCACCGCAGTCGCCGCCAAAGCATGAATGGCTGTGATCAGCAACGGCGGCGCGCCGGGATAAGAAGGGCAGGAAGGCGGAACGGTGAATGCCGGCCGCGGGTCGGGCGGCATTTGCGGCATCATGGCCGCCATTTGCACAGCCATGGCGCAGTGGTGCGCCCCGTTCCGCCG
>JASHTU010000250.1 GCA_030040395.1 Acidobacteriaceae bacterium | reverse complement strand
CGCGCCGGCTGCGATGGCCGCCTTCAACCGGGCACGGCCGGCGGCGTTTTTCTCGAGAAACACGCGGAGAACCCGTTCTTTTGCCGAACCAGTGAGCTCAAGATCGACCACCGCGAGCCCATGCGAGGTGGCCACCCGTTCTGCCGCCGCCCGGATTACGTCGAGCTTGACTGCCATCGTTCCCAAGCCGCCGCGAGGCGGCTTCATCTTCGCGAGCCGGCCCCGAAGTTCTTTTCCCGGAGCCCTCCCGTGCGTTGACGAGGTTTCGGCCGGAAGATCGGAGGGTTGGCCGCGATTCCAGAGCGCAAAACCCGCGATTCCGGGCCGATTAAGGCGAAACCAGTGACACCTTTCTCTGTCAGAATCCGTGAGAGGTCGCCGCTCCTTGGTGTCGCGTCGACTTGAGCCTGCGGCTTCGAGATGCTCCCTCTCTGGTTTCGCCATACCCCCTTGAAATTTGCTGCAAATAAAAAGTGGGCCGTGAGCCCACTCATCTCTCCGCCAGCCGGAAAAGTCACGGCGAAACCTGGCGGACAAACGCGTCTGCGTTATCAGCATACCGCGAATTGCCCCACGAATTCAACCGGCAGCGCAATTCGACGCCGGGCCTGCCGCCGCAGGCGCCAAGGAGGCAGGCTTGCGATCAGGCGTCTTCGAGGATGGCGAGTTCGAGATCGTGGAGGCGGGCGGGATCGGCGACCACGTCGATTTGGGCGATCTTGCTGCCGGCGAAGGTGAAGCGGAGGACGCGGAAGAGGCGGCCGCGCGGCGCGAGCACCAGGCCGACGGCGCCATTGACCAGGGCCGGGCGGGCGAATTTGGCGCCGCGGGCAAGGGTGATGGCCTGACGAGCCCAAACCTGGGCGCTGCGGACCTCGACGGGCGCTCCGGGAGGCAGAGCGCCAGCGTCGGCGGTCACTGCGAGCTCGGGGTCGAGGACGGAGACGAGAGCGTCAAAATCAGCGGCGCGCAGGGCGGCGAGGAAGGCATCGACGGTTTTGCGCTGCCGGGCCAGATGGGGGGGCGGGTCCGGCGGCTGCGCCACGCACCTGGCGGCGGGCGCGGCTGGCGAGCTGGCGGGCGGCAGCCGGGGAACGGCCGATGACGGCGCCGATCTGGTCGAAGGAGAGATCAAAGGTGTCGTGGAGAACGAAGGCAAGGCGTTCTGCGGGATTGAGGCGGTCAAGGACAACGAGGAGGGCCAGACCGACGGAGTCGGCGAGGAGGGCTTCCTGTTCGGGGTCGGAACGCGGCTCGCGGGGAGGGGCGGGTTCGGACGCGGAATCGGCAGGGTCGGGAGAAGACGCGGCGGTAGAGGGTTCGAGGGGCTGCTCGCCGCGGGACTTGCGGGCGCGCAACATATCAAGGCAGACGCGCGCTACGACGGTTGTAAGCCAGGCGCGGAGATTCTCGACGCCTTCGGCGCCGGAACGGCTGAGGCGGAGCCAGGATTCCTGGACAGCGTCGTCGGCTTCAGCCAGCGAGCCCGTCATGCGGTAGGCGACGGCGCGCAGATGGCCGCGGTTTTCTTCGAAGCGGTCAGCCAACCATAGCGGCTCGTTCATGTGTCACATCTCCCCGGGATCTTTCGTCATGGTAATGACGATCGCAAGCAACTCTATGTGACAAGGAGACGATGCCCTATGCAAGCGAGAATGAATCACCCGGCAATGATTGTGCCCGGCGCCATGGAGGCGTTGCAAGGACTGGGAACACTGGCGGAAAAGGGAAATGTGCCCGCGGCGACGATCGACCTGGTTCACCTGCGCGCCAGCCAGATCAACGGATGCAGCGTGTGCGTGGACATGCACTGGAAAAAAGCCAAGGCGGCGGGAGAGAACGACGAGCGGATGTTCGCCGTGGCGGCGTGGCGGGATGCGCCGTACTTTAGCGACGCCGAGCGCGCGGCGCTGGCGCTGACCGAGGCAGTAACCCGCCTGAGCGACCGGGCGGACCCGGTTCCGAATGAGGTTTGGGACGAGGCGGCGCGGCAATACGACGAGCGGGGGCTGGCGGCGTTGCTGCTGGCAATTGCGACCATCAACATGTGGAATCGACTGAACGTGGCCACGCGTTCGGTGGCGGGCGAGTGGCGGAAGTCGGCCCAGGCGCGGGCGTGGATGGAGGAACACGCGGGGGTGCGGTGAGCGGGGCGGTGTGTGGGAGTGGGGTTCAGGGCAAGCGACGTAAGATTTTCAAGAAACCGCCGTGCTTTCCACCACTTCCACATCGGCCTTCGGCGGCAGGCGTTTCGCTCCGGACTTATTCTGATTGCTAGAGCCGTGAGCGATTTTGCCCAGACCGTCAAGCAGCAGGCCGACATCGTGAAGGTGATCGAGGGGTATATCCGGCTGCGCAAGGCCGGGGCGCAGAGCTACGTGGGGCTGTGCCCGTTCCACAAGGAAAAATCGCCCTCGTTTAACGTGCAGGCGATGAAGCAGTTCTACTACTGCTTCGGCTGCCAGGCTTCGGGCGACGTATTCAGCTTTGTGGGCAAAATCGAGAATGTGACGTTTCCCGAGGCGGTGCGCATGGTGGCGCAGAAGGCCGGCATTCCGCTGCCCAAGCGGGAGTTTGGCTCGGCGGAGGAGGCGGCCGAAGCGCGGCTGCGCGGCAAGCTGCTGGAGCTGCATGAGACTGCAGCGGCGTGGTTCGAGGAACAATTGCGCGGGCCGGAGGGGGCGCTGGCGCGCGAGTACCTTGCAGGTCGCGGGCTTTCGGAAGAAGGGATTAGGAAGTTCGGAATCGGCTATGCTCCGGACAGCTTCAACGCGCTGCGCGACCTGCTGAGCGGGCTGGCCGACGCGCAGACGCTGCGGGTGAGCGGGCTGTTCAGCTCCAAGGAGACCGGCGTGGGGCCGGACGGGCAGCCACAGTTCGGGCCGCTCTATGACCGGTTCCGCAAGAGGGTGGTGTTTCCCATTGCCAACGAGGGCGGGAGGGTGATTGCGTTCACGGCGCGGATTTTGCCCGGAGCGGCGGAGGGCGACAAGGGCGGGCCGAAATACCTCAATTCCCCAGAGACGCCGATTTACACCAAGGGGCAGGTGCTGTTCAACCTGGATAAGGCGAAGGCGGCGATCCGGCAGGCGGGCTTTGCGCTGCTGGTCGAGGGGCAGATGGACTCGATCAGCGTCTTTCTGCGCGGCATCCAAAACGTGATTGCGACCAGCGGAACGGCGTTTACTGAGCACCAGGTGGCGCTGCTCCGGCGGCATACTTCGAACGTCGTGGTGAACTTCGATCCCGACACGGCGGGGGCCAATGCGGCGGAGAAGTCAATTGCGCTGCTGACCGAGGAGGGGTTCAACATCAAGCTGGTGACGCTCGAAGACGGACTGGACCCGGACCGGTTTATTCGCGAGCGGGGCGTGGAGGCGTACACGCGGGCGGTTCGCGGGGCCAGGCGACAGGCCGACTACCTGATCGAGCGGGCGCGTACGGCGTTTCCAGGCGGCAGCGCGGAGCAGAAGGTGAAGGCCATGAATTTCCTGCTGCCGCACATCCGGCGCATACCGGAAAAGCTGGCGCGAGAGCAGTTTGCGGCCGACGCAGCGCAAAAGCTGGGGATCGACTCGGCGGTGCTGCGGGAGGAGTTGCGGCAGGCGGCGCTGAAGCGGAGAGACCGCGTGGAAGCGCGGGCTACGGGACTGACCGAGGTCGAGCGGGTGCTGGCGCGCGCACTGGCGATTACCGACCCGGCCGATGAAGAGGCACGGCGGCTGGCTAGCGAGGCGATTACCGGCCAACCCGTATGGTTCGAGCATCTTGGCGCGTTTCCGGCGCTGGAGGCGCTGGCGCGGCGGGGGGCGCTGGACCCCATGGAGGTTGTCGAAGATGAGCGGCAGCGGGCACGGCTGGCCGAGGCGTTGCTCCAGGATGGGCGGCCGCCCGAGGCGGCGGAGGTGCGGAGCGCCGTCCAGGAGCTTGAAGAGCGGTCGATGGAGAGCCGGCAGCGCGATCTACGCGCACAGATCGCGGAGGCCGAGCGCCGAGGCGATTTTGGCGACCTGGCCCTGCTGACGCGGCAAAAGCTGGAGATCGACCGGGCGCTTAACCAACTGCAGCGGGCAGGAACGGGCTCCTGATTGGAGAGATTGGGGGTGCGGACGGCCATCTGAACTTCACTGCGATTGGCGGCTCGAATTTGCGTCTTAACGGCCCGCCAAGCGTCTAATGAATTGAAAACAGGAGCGGACGCCAGGCCAAGGGCCCCGGACCGACTCCAGTTGAACGCCGGAGGGCTGGCGAAGTTTTCTTGATGTGGACGGGGAGATTCTGGTAATCTGTTGATCTCTGTAAGGATGCGCGCCCTTTTGCCCCACACATGAGCTGCGGCTCGCGGGCTATTCCAGGCGAACCTGAAGCGCCACCATCCTGTTCCGAGCACAATGTGAGACCGCTTTTTTGGCGGGGCGGCGGAAGCTCGCCCCGTTTTGGCGCGTGCGAGAGCTTTTCCCGCCAGCGGGTCTTTTCGCGTGACCCACCGTGGTCTGACTTCCGCGACGGCCGGATGCGTTGAGGCCGCCCGCGGAAGGGCCTGAAGCTTTGACGCGGCGTGGCGGCCAACCCGCCGGGGGCGTGAGGCAGAGTTTACGAAGATGGGGCAAGCCGCGGAGGGGCGGCTGGCTCAGGAGAGTAGGGGCAACTTGGCAATTGACGACAAATTCGAAGACGATATCGACAACCTGATTGAGGTAGGCAAGGAAAAGGGCTATTTGACCTACGGCGACGTGAACGAAATGTTGCCGGACGAGATTGGCTCCGCCGACGATCTGGACGATTTGATCACCACCATCGGGACCCAGGGCATCGATTTGCTGGACGCCCCGAAGTTTCCCGGAGACAAGGAATTCGAGCTCGAAGAGGGCGAGGACGTCGAGCTCGACCTGACGCCGGGGACGCTGGAGAAGACCAACGATCCGGTGCGCATGTACCTGCGCGAGATGGGGACGGTACCACTGCTGACGCGCGAAGGCGAGGTGGAGATCGCCAAGCGCATCGAGCGCGGCCAGATGCGGGTGATGAAGGCGATTTCGCGCTCGCCCATCGTAATCCGCGAGATTGCGGCGCTAGGCGAGGACCTGAAGCGCGGCGTGCGCAACGTGAAGGAAGTAGTGGTCTTCGATGAGGAGGAGCTGACCGAGGAGGTGGTGCTGGCGCGTGTGAAGGCCACGGTGGCGCGCATTGAAGCGCTGGTGAAGCACCAGAAAAAAATTGCGCAGATTGAAGAGCGCCTGGCGACTCCGGCGGTGAAGGCCAAGGCGCGCGAGACGCGGCGGCTGCGCTGGCAGGTTGCGCGCGAGAAGGTCTACATTTCGCGGATCGTTCGCGAGCTGAAATATACAGCGCTGGAGCGCAAGCGGCTGCTCGACAAGGTGAACAAGACCGTCGACACCATGCGCACGCTGGAACGGCAAATCCGGTCGCTGGAGCAGAAGTTCGAGGCTTCGAAGAGCGAGGAGCTGAAGAAAGAATACCGGCGGCAGCAGAAAAACTGCCGGACGGACCTGGAGAAGATCGAGACCGACGCGGGGGTGTCGATTGGCGAGCTGAAGCGCACCCAGCGGGAGATGATCCAGGGCGACATGGATGCCGAGCAGGCCAAGCGAGAGCTGATCGAGGCCAATCTCAGACTCGTGGTTTCCATCGCGAAGAAGTACACGAATCGCGGATTGCAGTTCCTGGATCTGATTCAGGAAGGGAACATCGGCCTGATGAAGGCCGTGGACAAGTTCGAATACCGGCGCGGCTACAAGTTCTCGACTTACGCCACATGGTGGATTCGGCAGGCCATCACGCGCGCGATTGCGGACCAGGCGCGGACCATTCGCATCCCCGTGCACATGATCGAGACCATTAACAAGCTGATCCGGACCAGCCGGCAACTGGTGCAGGAGCTGGGGCGCGAGCCCTCGAGCGAAGAGATTGCGCGGCGCATGGACATTCCCGTGGCCAAGGTGCGCAAGGTGCTGAAGATCGCGCAGGAGCCGATTTCGCTGGAGACGCCGATCGGCGAAGAGGAAGACTCGCACCTGGGCGACTTTATCGAGGACCGGCAGGCGGTTTCGCCGTCGGAGGCGGTCATCAGCGTGAACCTGAAGGAATACACTTCGCAGGTGCTGCGGACGCTGACGCCTCGGGAAGAGCGTGTGATCAAGATGCGGTTCGGCCTCGAGGACGGCAGCGAGCACACGCTGGAGGAAGTGGGGCAGAGCTTCCAGGTGACGAGAGAGCGCATCCGTCAGATCGAAGCCAAGGCGCTGCGCAAGCTGCGTCATCCCTCGCGCTCGCGCAAGCTGAAGGCGTTTGTGGAAGGCGTGAAAGAGATGTAACGGCGGGCTTCGAGCCCGACGCGGGCCGCGGTCACCAAGCCGCGGCCCGTCGTTTTTTGCACTTCGATTGTCATCCAAGGGGCGAAACGGCGAGTCGCGCAAGGGAGCACCACCCTTCGTCAGCGGACGCTCAAAAAGCCATCGTTCTTCTGGCGCAGCGCGTTCTTGAAGGCATGGCGCGCCTTTTTGGCGTCCAACTCCCGCAAACAACTCTCCATCGCATCTCCGCCCTCTAACCCAGTGGCCACCGTGTGCACGCCGCCAGCCGGCAGGCCACGATTGGCTTACTTTTCCAAGGTTACCGCTCACGCCAAAATCTGAAGAGCCGGCCAATACATCACTCGCTGGAGAATTCCAATGATGCATTCTGTCCGGCGTCTCGGCCTCGCCGCTACCCTTGCGCTTGTTTCCATCTTCGCCATCGTCCCCAAGGCACGAGCGGCAACCACGCCATCCACCGCAGCTTATGTGTACATCCAGATTGACGGCCCGCAGGGCGCCGTGTATGGCTTCAGCGCCTCCTCGACCGGGCAATTGAGCGTCATTCCCGGCGCGCCATGGAAGCCTACCGGACAAATCATCGGCGACAACAAATCCCAGTTCATAACGCTGGGCGAGGATAACATCCACTCTTACGCTGTTGACTCTGACGGCGCCATCGGGGCGCAGTTGGAGCAGAACCCCTACACGGACTACGCCGGCGGTGAGTGCGGAACCGGGTCAACCGAGGACAATAACGCGGTGCTCGACCATACCGGGAAATTCGTCTATATCGTGCTGCAGACGTCCAATGGCATCTCGGGGTGCGCTTCGGTTCAGTCATTCAATATCAATAGCGCGGGAGCTTTCGACGCTGTAGGAGACGCGGTATTGAGCGGGGATATCAACGTGAGCCTTCCCACGATCCTGGGGAACGAGAGCTTTGCTTACGCCAACACCAATGACAGCAACAATCCGATCGGCTTTACCAGGGAAAGCTCGGGCGCGCTGGAATCGCTGCAGTTTCATGAGACCGACCCGACGCTCAACGGCGGCTTTTACACTCCGGGTTTCCCCGATGCTTCGCCCACCGGCAATTACGTCGTTCTTCACCTTTTCCCCAACGACGCGAACCCGTTTCAACTGGGCAGTTACACGGTGAGCTCCGAGGGAAACCTCACCACCACCAATACTTCGAGTAACATGCCGACTTCCAAGCTGATCGGCGCCAGTTCGACGTTCTCTCCCTCCGGCAACATGTATGTGCTTTACGCGGACACCGGAGGTAATGACGAAGGACAAGAGATTCCCGGCGGGATCGAGATCTACAACTTTAATGGGGCGGCCCCGCTTACCCTTTACAAGACCCTGCTGACCGGTACGTCCATCGACCAGGTGGCGTGGGACAGCAGCAACCATCTCTATGCCATCTCCAAGTCCGCAAACATGCTCTATGTCTTTACCGTGACTTCGACGTCCGTTACCGAGGACACTGCCTGGTCCATTGGCGGGCCCGTCAAGATGGTCGTCGTGTCCGAGTAAGACCAAACTATCCCGCGCCCGCCACTCGGCCCGGAAACGGGCATGCGGCGGGAGCAGCCAGTGGCGAGCAGGGCGCAGAATCACAGGCGGCTACGCGGCGCAAGGCAGGGCGCAGTCAAGCCGCCGCTCATTTTCCGTTCCCGTCGCGCTGGGTTCTGGCCTCTTTGACCATGGTGAGGAAGCGGCGCGCGAGTTCGTGAATGCGATCTTCGCGCCGATGGGCGAGCGCATCGGCGGGCAGCAACTCGCCGCCGATGCCGATGGCGTTGGCCCCAGCGAGAATATAGTCGAAGGCCGTCAACTGGTTGACGCCTCCGGAAACGATCAGCGGAACCTGTGGCAGAGGCGTTTTGAGGGCACGGAGATAATGGGCGCCGCCGGCGGAGGCGGCGGGATAGATCTTCACGAAATCCGCGCCTGCCTGCCACGCGGCGATGACTTCAGTGGGCGTGAGCGCGCCGGGAAAAACCAACACGTCCGCGGCCCTGGCGCAGGCCACCACCTTGGGAATCAGTCCCGGGCTGGTGATAAACCGGGCCCCCGCCTCGACGCACTGGCGCGCGCTTTCTTCATCGAGCACGGTTCCGGCGCCGACGGCCATATCGGGATGGTGGCGAGCGATTTCTCCAATGACCTTGGGCGCGTCCGGAAAGGTGAGCGTGACTTCAAGGACGGGAATGCCCGAGGCGTAGAGCGCTTTGGCCGCGAAACGCGCCTGGTCGGCGACCGTGACCCGAGCACAAGGAACGATTCCGATTTCGTCAATCCGCTTGCGAGCCTGCTCGCGGTCCATTCCCCCTCCGTTGTCCTGCCCTCCACCGTCTCAGCAAGCATGATGCCTTTTGGGCGAGGCGCGGTCAAGCCGGCGGCTGCTGAAATCGAATGCGGACGCATCTCGCGCTTGGCTTCCGGCCAAATCTTCACGCTTAGGGCGAAACCAGAGACACGGTAACCCGCCAAGTTCCGTGAGGGGCCGGCGCGCGCTCCACCCTCTGGTCTCGCTATGGCGCGAAGTTGTCTCGAATCGGGGCATTCCCGCAGCGGATCCGAACCGATGATTTCGCAGTTATCTGAAACCTGCCACCGCCGATAAAAGGAGTATGGTTCGGTTCCGTCCCAATTGCGGAGGGCGCCGCGGGGGTGATCGTGCGCGCGCCCGGTAGGTTCTGGCTGCGTACGCTGGGCAGGCACGCGGCGCGGATTTTCATTGTGCTCATGCTGGGCGGATTTCTGGGGGCAACTTTGGCGCGGTTGGCTCCAGGGTTTGGTCAGGACGAGGAGGAACTCGACAGCCGGTTGAGCCGGGAAAGCGTGGCGGCGCTGCGGCAATCGCACGGCGAAGAGGAGAGGTTGCCTGCGTTCTACGCGCATTATCTGGGCCGGCTTCTTCGCGGCGATCTGGGTGAGTCGCAGACGCTCGAGGAGCCGGTGCGGCAGCTTCTGGCGGAACGGTTTCCCGACACGCTTGCATCGGTGGGGCTGGGATTGGCGTTAGGCTGGGCGGCGGGGCTGAGCCTGGCGGTGGCGGCCGCAATGTCGCGGTCGGGCTTGGCCGACGTAGCCGCCGGGTTGGCGGCCAGCATTCTGCTCTGCTTGCCGGCCGGAGTGCTGGCGCTCCTGTTCGTCATGGTCCGGGCGCCGGGACGGCTGGTGATCGGCCTCATCGTGTTTCCCAAGATTTTTCAATATGCGCGCAATTTGCTGCGGCGCTCCGCCTCGCTGCCGCACGTGCTGACGGCCCGGGCAAAGGGGCTGGGCGCAGTACGGGTGCTGGTGTGGCACATTCTGCCTGTGGCCGGTCCGCAGTTGCTGGCGCTGGCCGGGGTTTCCGTCAGCTTGGCGTTTGCGGCGGCCATCCCGGTCGAGGTGTTGAGCGATCTTCCCGGCATCGGCCAGCTTGCCTGGAAGGCGGCCATGGGGCGCGATCTGGCGCTGCTGGTGAACCTGACCATGATCGTCACGATGATCACGCTGGTGGCCAACACCGGCGCCGAGTTGCTGGCCCAGCCGGCGCGGGAGGGCGAAGCATGAAGTGGGTGCGGAGGGCGGCGATGGCGTTTCTGGCGGTGGTGTTCGCGGCCAGTCTGCTGGCGAATTTCATCGCTCCGGATTCCTATGCGCGCCAGTTCCGCGATTCGCCGGACGCGGCGCCGTCGAGTCAGCACTGGCTGGGGACCGACGACCTGGGGCGCGACCGGTTTTCGCGGCTGCTGTATGGTACGCGCATCTCGCTGCTTTTTGCGCCCGCGGCGGCGCTGGTTGCGAGCGGCCTGGCCGCGGCGATCGGGGGCGCGGCGGGATTTGCCGGGGGCTGGCTGGAGGGGTGCGTGATGGCGGTGACGGACCTGTTTCTTTCGCTGCCGTGGCTGTTTCTGCTGATCACGGTGCGCGCGTTTCTGCCGCTGAACGTTTCGCCGGTCGCCTCGGTGGGGATTACGTTCGCCTTATTGGGGTGCCTGGGATGGGCGGCCGCGGCGCGCATCATCTGCGCCGACGCGCGCGCGCTGCGCAACTCTGATGTGGTGCTGCTGGCGCGCGCCTCGGGCGGCGGCGGCTTGCGGCTTTTGCGGCGTCACGTGGTTCCCAACCTGATGCCGGTCTTGTCCGCGCAATTCTGGATTTCCATCCCTGTCTTTATCCTCACGGAGGCGAATCTGGGCATCCTGGGCCTGGGCGTGGCGGAGCCGCTGCCTTCCTGGGGCAGCCTGCTGCGCGAGCTCGAAAGTTTTTCGGCCTTCTCCGCACAACCGTGGCTCTTCGCTCCACTTTTTCTGCTCGTGGTTACCGTCAGTTGCTTCCATCTTGCGCTCGAAAACCGGGAGGGATGGGCATGAAATGGGCGATCCTCTCCGCTGGGCTGCTCCTGAGCTCTTGCGCCATTTTTGGCGCGCGCCAAGCAGTGGCGCAGTCCGGCAGCCAGTTGCGGTTCTGCATCAGCGCGGAGCCGAAGACGCTCAATCCTTTGCTGGTGGACGACGACTCCTCGGACACCATTCGCTACTTGACCGGCGGGGTGTTGGTGCGTTTGAACCGGATAACGCAGCAGCTGCAGCCGGAGCTGGCCACGGCGTGGAAAGTGAGCCGCGGCGGCGACGCGATCAGCTTTACGCTGCGGCGGAACGTGCGCTTTTCCGACGGCACGCCTTTATCCGCAGCGGACGTGGCTTACACCATTCAGCGGCTGATGGATCCCGCGCTGCACTCGCCCACCGGCGATTCCTTCCGTTCCGGCAAAGGCGAGGTGGAGACGCGGGTCGTCGGCGAGGACCAGGTTGATATCAAATTTCCCGCCCCCATCGTGGGGTTGGACAAACTCTTCGACCAGGTGGCGATTCTGTCGGCGCAGTCGCCCAACCGGGAGATCGCGGCGCTCGGCCCTTATTATGTCGCCGAGAACAAAGCCGGCGCGTACCTGCTGCTGAAGCGCAATCCCAACTACTGGAAGCACGACGCGGCGGGTCGGCAGTTGCCCTATATCGATTCGATCCGCATCGAAATTGAGCAGAACCGCGACATTGAGGCGCTTCGCTTCGAGCGCGGGGAAATCGATTTTATCGACTCGCTGAGCGCGGAGTACTACGACCGGCTGGCGACGAGGGCGCCCGCGATGGCGCACGACGCGGGGGTTTCGCTGGACGCCGAGCAGATGTGGTTCAACGAGGTTCCGAACGCGCCGTTGCCGGCGTACAAGAAGGCGTGGTTCGCGTCGGCCCGGTTCCGCCGCGCCATCTCAGAGTCCATCAACCGCGCCGACCTGGCGCGCGTGGTGTTCCACGGGCACGCGCAGCCTGCGGTGAGCTGGATTTCGCCGGCAAACCGGTTTTGGTTCGACGCCAGCCTGCGCCCCCAGCCGCTGGACCCGAAGTCTGCTCTGCGGCTTTTAACCGAGGACGGGTTTTCACTGCGCAACGGCGCGCTCTACGACCGCGAGGAGCACGCGGTGGAGTTTTCCATCATCACTAACGCCGGCAATCGCTATCGCGAGAGCATGGCGGCGATGATCCAGCAGGATCTGGCCGGCATCGGGATCCGCCTGAACATAGTCACTCTCGACTTTCCCTCGCTGCTGGAGCGCATCACGCGCAGCCACAACTATGAGGCGTGTCTGCTGGGGCTGGTGAACAACGACCTCGATCCGGATGCGCAGATGAACGTGTGGCTCAGCTCGGGGGAGAATCATATTTGGAATCCCAACCAGGAAACGCCCGCCACCGCATGGGAAGCGGAGATCGACCGGCTGATGCGGGCGCAAGCCTCCACCATGGACGTGAAGAAGCGCAAGCAGGAGGTGGATGAGGTGCAGGAGATCGTGTGGCGGCAGGAACCGTTCATCTACTTGGTGAACAAGGACGCGCTGGTGGCGGTGTCGACAAATCTGCACAATGCGCGCCCGGTGGCGCTGCGGCCGCAGGTCTATTGGAACATCGACCAGCTTTGGATGGGGCCGGCGCGGCGGAGGGATCGCTGATGGTATCGCCGCCGCTTCTGTCGCTTCGGCTTTCGGTCAGCTATCCGGGCAAGCCGGGAGTGCTGAAAAACGTGGGTCTCGAAGTGAACCGGGGAGAAGTGCTGGGACTGGTGGGGCAAAGCGGCTGCGGCAAAAGCACCCTGGCGCTCGCCATCCTGAAGCTGCTCTTTTTGAAGCGCGGCAAAGCAGAAGGCTTTATCCTGTTCA
>JASHTU010000249.1 GCA_030040395.1 Acidobacteriaceae bacterium | reverse complement strand
GGGGCGGTGATGGTTAGAGAAACCATGCGGGAACCTCCGGGGCGCAGTTTCAGAATAGACGACGGGGTGTGCAAATCGAGATCGGGGCTGGCCGCTGGCGCATGGTTTGCGTTGTGCGGTGGAGACAGTGGGGCGCTGGCGGGCAGGGCAGGCCGGCGCGGGCTAGAGCAATCGCCGGCTGCGGCGAGGGCTCCATGCTGCGGTCAACCGAGGCAACGCAAGGGTAGGAGTTTGCGCAAGCAGTCGTCGCGCAGGTAAATCCCTGCCCAGGCCAATAGGCCGAAGAGGACAGGGAAGTCGGTCTCAAACAACGAGCTCCCTGCACGCATTTGAATGGCGACGGCGCCGCCCAGAAAGCCGGTGAGCGAAACCGCGCCCAGAATAGCGGTGCGCGGGATGGCGTAGAGCAACGTGCAGGCGAGGAGCAGGATGCCGATGCCTACGCCCAGCGGAGTGGGAAAACCGAGCCGGACGAAGGCCTGCGCGACAGGAGTGGGCATGACGAGCTTGCCCACGGCGTCGAAGAGCAGGAAGAGCACGGCGAGGATGGTGAGAACCCGTCCGGTCCAGAGTCGGCCCTTGGAGACCGTTTCCGGACAGCCGCCTGCTTGCGGTTGTACTTGCAACGGCGCGGGTTGGTTTTGCCGATTGCTCAAAGAGAGTGGAGATGGATCGTTCGCAGTTGCCTTTGGCATGGCGCGATCTCCTCTGTGGTTGGCTTGATTCACGATTCGAAACGGGTTGGACTTGGTTCGGCTTCAGGCAGTTGGAAAGAGGATTTCCGTTTTCAGCTTCTCCTCCGGCGTCACGCGCGGATCGTTGACGTAGTTTTCGATGTTGTAGTCGTCACGCAGGGGGATCTGCTTTTCCGCAACCAGTTGCACGGCGCGTCCGGTCGCTGCGCCAAGGTTTGAATAAGGTCCGGTCAAAACGAAGCGGCTGTATTTGCCGCCAGAGAATTTTTCATAGGCCACACCCGGCGGCAGGTCGACCGGCGGCGCGCCCACCGAAACACCGGCGCGATAGATTTGCGGGCCGATCTTGTACAGGCTTATGTAACCGGTAATCGTGTTGTGCTCCGCAATGGCTGGAATGAGCTTGTGAACCTCCTGCCAGGCTTGGGGTGCGGTTTGCATAAATGGCCCGGTCTTTTCGATGAAGACATAATGCGTCTCGGGCCAGTTCATCACATCGGGCTCCTCGGTAAGTTGGATCGTCGGATTCATGTCGGTCATAGAGTCTCCTTTGTGGGTGGGGATCGGGGTTGGATGAAAAAGCAGCTCGATATACCGATATAGATGATCGATGCAATCGGCGGCAACGGCGGCGCTTTGGTGCGCTTTGGCCAGGATGAAGGCGCCCTGCAGAACGGCCTGCGTATAGAGCGCAAGACTTTTGGCAGTCCCATCGTCGCGCTGGTTGTACTTCGCCATGGCCGCGGCGATGTCTGCTTCCACCGTGGCCGCGTGGGCGTCCATGGCCGTTTGGCACGCCTGGCGAATTTGAGGATGGGTTTCGTAGGCTTCCTGCACCATCGTTCCTAGCAGACAGGTGAATTGGGGAAGCTCGCCCGTCAGGATCGACCTGCGGAACTTTACATATCCGAGGAGCCGGTCGAGCGGATCGGGAAGGGAAGCATACGGAGCCGAGGCGAAGATGCGGTCGGCCCTGGCGGAAAAGTGCTCCACGGCCGTGAGAGCAAGGTCTTCCTTACTCTTGAAATGATGAAAAAAGCTTCCCTTGGTGAGCCCCGCCGCCGCGCAGATGTCTTCGACCCGGGTGGCCGTATAGCCTTTGGCGCGGAGGACGTAGAGGGCGGCGTCAAGGAGCCGGGTCCTGGATGCGTGTGTGTGATCGCTGACGGTCATTCGCATACCTACCAGTTGGTACGTTATGTACCAACTGGTAGGTATGCTGTCAAGAGAGCTTTTTCCACCGGTGGTTTGTCTCGTTTTCCGGCCCGGATTCCGGCCGCCCAATTTGACCACCGCGCGGAACCACAAAAAAGGCACGGAAATGTACCCGGCCTTCCACCCCAAAATCAGGGCTGTCGGCGAGTTTTCATGGCCAAAAAGTGTTACACGGATGGCCTTGTAAGTGGTATTGTTTGGGCAACCATCGCAAACTATCATTTCCGTGCAATGCGCGCGCGTGGTTGGGGCGTGCGTGACGCCTTTTCCGTGAACAGAGAGCTCGAGCCGCAGGGTTGGCAGCCGTCATGCCAAGAGGACGGAAGACTTTAAGGATGGATCATGACCGACCGGAACGCGCCGTTCGATGAGAATCAAACGCCCGACGATGGATCGACGCCTCACTCCTGGGCGAATTTGCACGGGGGCAATTATCGCGACTTTTTCGTCTCGCGGGCGCAGACGCGGGATAGGGCCCGCCTGCTGGCGGCGGAAGGGACGGAATCGGACCGCGAACCGACCCCTCAGCCAGCCGAGCCTGGCCACAGCGATCCAAACGACCATGACTCAGCCCACGGAGTTTCGCCGCAGAACGAGCGGGTTCGCCGGGAGGAATTGAACGCAGCGCTGCGCGGGCCGCAACAGACTGCGAGCCAGGCCGCCCAGGTGCCGCGCCCGGGACCGGCTTCCGAATCCCATTTCTCGGCGCAGTCTCCTGATTACGGGTTTCCCGCGCCGCCCTCGCCTCATTCCACTCCGGCCCGGCCGCAATTGGCGCCGGAGAGTCCACAAGAGAATCGGAGAGAAAGCCGGCGAGAAGAAACGCGGCGGGAAAATGGGTCCCGGCCGGCGTGGCTGGCGCAGGAGCGCATCGACGCCTCTGCCCAAGCTGCGGCGCCCAAGCCTCCTGAGGATACGCTGCAGGGTTCGCGCGACCGGCTGACCTCGCGGTGGTTTGCCCTCAAAGCCCTGTTTGAAACCTCCGGCGCGAGCGCCGAGCCCACCCCCGAGCCGTCGCCCATAACCGTGCGGGCCCCGGTGTTGGCGGTCTTCTCGTTGGCTGGCGGAGTGGGAAAAACCAGCCTGGTGGCCACTCTGGGTCGCGCACTCTCCGCTCGTGGCGAGCGGGTTTTGCTGGTCGATACCGCCGCTTTCGGACTCCTGCCCTTCTTCTTCGGCGCGCGCGACCAGCGGCTCGGCGTATTGCGAACCTTCAGCCCCCCGGCGGCCATCGGCGACGCGCCCGTGCAAATGATCACCCTCGATCCGGAATCGCTGGGACAGGAGAATGGCAGCCAGGAGGCGCTCACCGGCGAGATTGCCAAGTACGCGCGCGGCATCAGTCGCGTCATTGTCGATCTGGCCACCGCTTCCGGCGCCATTACCCGGCAACTGCTGCGCATGTCTCCGCTGGTGCTCGTTCCCGTAGTTCCAGACATGAATTCGGTGGCCAGCGTCAGCTCCATTGACGCTTTCTTCGAGCGCACTGCCGGAAACGCCGGTGCGTCTGCGCTCCCATCCTACGTACTCAACCAGTTCGATTTTTCTCTGCCGCTCCACCTGGATGTCCGCGAGGTTCTGCTCGAGCGGCTCGGGGACCGGCTGCTGCCTTTCGCCCTGCGCCGCACCCCCGCGGTCAGCGAGGCGCTGGCGGAAGGCATGACGGTCATCGATTACGCTCCCAATTCCACCGTGGCCGAGGATTTCGCTAGCCTTGCCGGGTGGCTCAAGAGTCTTTCGGCGCCCGCAACCGCCAGCTTCCGCGGCGTGCGCTGGAGCGAACGATGATGGATAAGGCGCCGGCGCTCGTGGCGGCTTACCCGCTATAAGGCTTTTTCTACCGCATCGGCTGTTGCCGCCACACGAGCGATTTTCGCCCAGCAGGGCTATCCGCCAACGCGCTGCGCGCGATTGCTGCTTCACTGCCGAAAAGCCTCCATCTCGCGGATTCCACGATCTTTCGTCGCTTTTTTCCTTACGCCGCCACGCCAGACCGCCCGGATGGTGGGTTTTGTCGAAATAAATCAATAAAATTTAATTTTATTCTTGACATTATTAAGAATCTTGATTATCGTAGCCATTGTAGTCAAGAAATCGATGCTGATCGCCATGGCCACCCCTCCCAAACCCGCTTCCGACTGGCAGGATTTACTGCGTCTCGCCGGCGGCTCTTCGCTGGTCATCGAGCGCGTCCGGCTGGTGGAAAAGCACGTGACGGTCGAAGGCGAGTTCGCCTTGCCGCAACTGGCGCGGCTCAGCCTGGAAGATCAGATCTTTGTGGTTGCCTTTGTCCGCGCTCACGGCTCCATCAAGGAAATGGAGGAGGTCTTTGGCGTCAGTTA
>JASHTU010000248.1 GCA_030040395.1 Acidobacteriaceae bacterium | reverse complement strand
CACCCCGCCCAGAAAGAGGGCGCGAAATCCAAACGCGATCCACGGCGCGCGTTCTCCCAGGCGCACCAGCCTGTCAAGGATCTCGTTCAGCGCGGTTTCCAGCCATTCCATAAAGCGCTCGCGAGCTGTCTCCTCGCCCACCCCGCGAAACTCCTGTCGCGCCAGAATCGCCTTGAGCGACGCGCGCTTGGATGCGTAGCTCGGCCCGGATGTCGGCGCGGCGGCCTCTTGCCCGTCCTCGGCCAGCCGCTGCCGCGCCAGTTGGAGCAGCTCATCCATCGCCAGCGTGCGCGTTTTGACCACCTGCACCGGCGCCGGGCTGGCGCCAGGCTGCAATTTCTCTTGCTTGGTTCCCGCTCGCGCCAGCAGAGCGCGCAGCCAGTCGTAGCGGATCTGCCGCCGCTCCACGCCCCCGCCGGCTCCCACCTCCACTTCATCGTCCGGGCCCACCAGCGTCGGATCGCACGCCGCCGCGGTGCGCAGCGTCGCGCAGGCGGCCACCACCCCGTCGAGCTGCGTTAGGTGCTCGCGGTAGTGCGCCACGCTGGCATTCGCCCATCCCGCTTCCGGCTCGCCCGCCTGGGCGCGCAAGCCCGGCGCGGAGGCAACGAGCGCTGCGGCAAGCATCGTGGCCAGCGCAGGCCTGCGCCGGAATGAATCGGCCCGCGGAGAACTCATAGCTCCTTCACGGTATCAGGGGTCATCGCCGGCGCGGAAGTCGCCTCGCCGCTGCCCAAGCCGGGCCCGGCTTCCGCTCCCGCCCAGTGGCTCAAACCGGCCTCCGCCATCATGCGCTCGATGTCGTACCCCTCGGTCCGCACCCGCTGGTCGAAATAGAAAAGCAACAGCGCGATCAGATATACCGGCGCCACCAGCGTCTGCAGTGCGAAGTTTCCCAAAACATTCAGGGCTTCGGCGAGGATCAGCACCACCGCCGCGTATTGCGCCCCGTGCCCCATGGTCGCCACCATCGCCGCCATAATCGCTAATGGGATATAAACCACCATCGACAGCACCAGCGAGAGCGCCCACACCAGCAGAAACATCACGAAGATGCGCCCCCGCGTCCCTCTGCTCAATTTCACTGCGCGCTCAATCGCATCCCATGCGGTCTTCTCCTCCACCACGCATGCGGCCAATCCCATGGCGTAGCCGAGCGCCCGCCAAACGGCGGCCCCAATCGCCGCGGCCACAATCAGGAAGGTCAGAAATCCCAGCCCGGCGCTGGCGCCGGCGCCTCCTTCGGCCAACCGGAACAACGCCGCAAGACCCGCAATCGCGCCGGCGGCGATCACGCCCGGAATTCCGGCTGCCAGCAGCCCCTGCAAAACCAGCAGCCATAGATAGCGCCAGAAGCGCGGCCGCACTCCGCCAAGCGCGGTGCGAATCTTGAGCGTTTGGCCGTTGTGCGCGCTCAACGCCGCCCGTGTCAGCCCGGTCTGCGAAATCACCACTGCCGCCAGCAGCAGCGGCGCCAGCGCCACCAGCGAAACGACAACAACAAGCCCCGTCACTGAGCCCACCGGCCCGGTTCCATGCCGCGTAAGGAACGTCGCGGCAAGAACGGCTCCAAAAACCGCCGACAAGCCCACGATCACCCCCGTGGGCGCCGCGGAAACTCCGGCAAACAGCCAGAAATTGCGCCGGTAAAGCTCCGCTGTCCGATCGAGAATTTCCCCCAAACTCAAGGGCCGTAAAGGTGCGTTCATCATGTGCCCGCTCGCGTGGATTTTTCGCCTTCACTCCCGGGCCCCGGACCTTGCTTCGGCGCGTCCTGCCCTCAGAGCCCTTCCGGAATCGGCATCGTCGCCTCCGCCGTCAGCCCTGCGGCCTGCATCATCCACTCAATGTCGAAGCCCTCCTTGCGAATCCGTTGATCGTAGTAGAAGAGCGTCAATCCGATTCCGTAAATCGGCCCGATCAGAGTGTTGGTGACGAAGTTGCCCATCTGCTCCAGCGCCAGCATGCCGATGGGGATCGCATGGCCCACATGCTTGACCGTAAAAACTAAGAACGGCAGGCCGATCACAATTCCTAAGAGCATCTGCACCGCACATACCAGCAGCGCCAGCACAAAAATGCGCCCTCGCGAGCCCTCGCTCAGCGCAATGCTCCGCTTGATCGCCGCGCCCACCGGAACTTCCTCCACCACGCACGCGGGGGCTGCAAGCGAGTAGCGCAGCGACATCCACGCGCCGTAAATCACCGCCAGCAGAAACAACGGCGCCAAAACCAGGAAACCCAATGCCGCCGCCACCAGCGCCGCCGGGTTCTGCGCATGCGGATTCTGCATCACCGAGGGGTCGGCAAGCCAGCCGTGAGGCAGCACCCGGAACAGAATCGCGAACAGCGCCACATACAACACGGCCAGCGGAGCCCAGGCGCGGAACACCGTCACCGTCATCAGCCACACGTAGCGGCTCAGGCGCGGCGCAATGCTGGCCACGGCGCCCCGAATCGTCGCCGCTTGGCCCAGGTACACCCAAGCCACTGCCCGGTTATTGGCCGCGATGGCCAGACCCGCCACCAGCACCACCGCAAAAATCTGCAGCACCGCCGCCGCGCCGTAAGCCCACTCCAACCGCGGCGCAATGTGCGGATACCCGAGCAGCTCAAGCACGCCCAGGTGCAGCATCTGTGTCAGCAGCATGGCCCCGGAGAACACCGCGGCGATGCCCGCAAACAGCAAAAAATGCGTCCGGTAAAGCTCGGCCGTCCGGTCGAGGATCTCACCCAAACTCAAGGGGCGAAGCTGGC
>JASHTU010000247.1 GCA_030040395.1 Acidobacteriaceae bacterium | reverse complement strand
GCGGCGCTGCTGCCGGGCCTAGTGGACACGCACGTGCATATCAACGAGCCAGGCCGCGCGGAGTGGGAGGGCTTCCAGACCGCAACTCAGGCCGCGGCCGCGGGCGGGGTGACCACGCTTGTCGATATGCCGCTGAACTGCGTGCCCGAGACCATCGACGCTCCGGCCCTGGAAGCGAAACGCGCCGCCGCCGAGAGACAAACTTGGGTCGACTGGGCCGCTTGGGGCGGCGTCGTGCGCGGCAACTCCGAGGCCATCGGGCCGCTGGCGCGCGCCGGCGTGCCGGGTTTCAAGTGTTTCCTCATTCACTCCGGCATCGACGGCTTCGCGTGGGTAGATGAGCCGGAACTGCGGCTGGCCCTCGCGCGGCTGCGCGGAACCGGGCTGCCGCTGCTGGCGCACGCTGAGCTGGCTGGGCCGGTGAACGCGGCGACTGAAGTTCTCAACCGCGATGCTGCCGACTGGCGCAGCTATGCGACCTACCTGAATTCGCGCCCGGATACGGCGGAGGTTGAGGCCATCGCGCTATTGATCCGGCTGGCCCGCGAATTTGAGACCCCGATCCACATTGTGCATCTCGCCAGCGCACAGGCGCTGCCGCTGCTCGGCGAGGCGCGCAGCCGCGGCGTGCCCATCACGGTCGAAACTTGCGCGCATTACCTGTGGTTTACCTCCGAGGAGATCCCTGATGGCGCCACGGAGTTCAAATGTGCGCCGCCGATTCGCGGGGCGCAGAACCGCGAGACGCTGTGGGCCGCGCTTGAGCGCGGGGACATCGACATGGTGGTCACCGACCACTCGCCTTGTCCGCCGGGGATGAAAAAACGCGAAGAGGGCCGCTGGGACCAGGCATGGGGCGGTATTGCAAGTCTGGGTTTGGCGTTACCGGTGCTGTGGACCGCGATGCGCCGGCGCGGCGTGAAGCTGGAGCGGCTGGCGGAGTGGATGGCGGCTGCGCCGGCTCGGCTGGCGGGTCTGGCGGAGCGCAAGGGAGCGCTCACGCCCGGGGCGGACGCCGATCTGGTAGTTTTCGATCCCGAGGCGGCGTGGACAGTGACAGCCAGCGATCTGCATTTCCGCCACAAGCTCTCTCCCTATCTCGGCGCGGACCTGTGCGGGCGCGTCCGCGAGACCTGGCTGCGCGGCGAACCGGTGTTCTGCGCGGGCAGGTTCGTGGGCCGGGCGCGCGGCCGGGAGCAGGCGCACCGATGAGAGAGCGGGCTTTGCGCGCCATCGCGGAATGCAGGCAGATTGCCGCCATGACCGAGGAGCCGGGACGGATCACGCGGCGTTTCCTCACCCCGCCCGTCCACGCGGTCCACGCGCATCTACGCCGGCGCATGGAGGCCCTGGACATGACAACGCGTGTGGATGCGGCCGGCAACCTGCGCGGTCTTTGGCGCCCGCCCAACGGGAACGGCAAGCAGTTCATCCTCGGTTCGCACATCGACACCGTGCCCGACGCCGGCGCATTCGACGGTGTGCTGGGTGTGATGCTGGCGTTGGAGTGCGTTGAACTGGCGCAGGAAGCCAAGCTCCCCCTGGCCATTGAAGCGATTGCATTTTCTGAAGAGGAAGGCGTCCGGTTTGGCGTGCCGTTCATTGGCAGCCGGGCGGTGGCCGGGCGCTTCGATCGCGCTTTACTGGCGCTCCGGGATGCGGAGGGCGTGATGCTCGAGGACGCCATTCGCGCCTTCGGGCTCGACCCGGCGGGTGTCGAGCAAGCAGCGCTCGATGACGACGCCATCGGCTTTCTTGAAATGCATATCGAGCAGGGACCGGTGCTGGAGGCGGAAGGATTAAGCGTGGCGGCCGTGACGGTGGTGGTGGGGCAAACAAGGCTGACCGCGGAGTTCCAAGGCTGGGCCAACCATGTTGGGACCACCCCCATGCGGCTGCGACGCGATGCGCTGGCCGGGGCGGCGGAGTGGATTGGAACGGTTGAAGCGGCCGCGCGAGCTACAGAGGGATTGGCGGCCACGGTGGGCAAGATTGACGCGACGCCCAACGCCGCCAATGTCATCGCTGGTCGCGTGCGCGTAAGCCTCGATGTGCGCCACGCGCACGATGCCGCGCGCACCGCCGCCGTCCAGGCGTTGCTGGCGCAGGGGGAAGCGATTGCGCTGCGCCGGGGCTTGGCGTTCCAGTGCGCGCGCCAAATGGACCAGCCGGCCGTGCCCATGGACGAACGGCTCACGAGGTTCCTCACCGACGCGATGGAGGCAACCGGCTTTGCAGCGCGGTCGATGCCGAGCGGAGCCGGCCACGATGCCATGGTGATGGCCGCGCGCCTGCCGGCGGCTGTGCTGTTTCTACGCAGTCCGGGAGGCGTCAGCCACCATCCCGAAGAGACGGTGCGGGAGATGGATGTGGAGGCTGCGCTCCAGGTGGCGCAAAGTTTCCTTGTGCGGCTGGCTGCGGAAGGTAGATAGGGTTCGAGCGCCCCATGTCAGAGATTGCATTGTCATTGGAAGACAAAGTTGCCCTGATCACCGGTGGGAGCCGCGGCGTTGGCGCGGAGACGGTGCGGTTGTTCTGCGCCGCCGGCGCGCGCGTCGCCTTTAATTACCGTAAGGCGCGGGACCGAGCTGAGGCGCTCGAGGTCGAATGCGGCGGCGACGGCCATTGCGTAGCCATCGAGCAGGAGCTGAGCTCGCCCGCCGATGGCCGGGCCCTGGTGGCGGCGGCGGTTGCGGCTTTTGGCAAACTCGATATTCTGGTGGTCAATCACGGCGTTTGGCCGTCGGCCGACGCCCCAATTGCCGAGATGCCGGAGGCGCAATGGCGGCGGACGCTGTCGGTCAACCTCGATTCGGTCTTCGGGCTGGTGCAGGCCGCGGTTGCGCAGATGGGCGCTCAGCGCCCTGGGGTTCCGGAGCCGGGCGGCGCCACGGGCCATATTGTCCTTATCAGCTCCACGGCCGGCCAGCGCGGCGAGGCCTTTCACGCCGACTACGCCGTGACCAAAGGGGCGCTGATCAGTCTTACCAAGAGCCTGTCGACCGAGTTGGCGCCGAAGGGTATTCGGGTCAACTGCGTAGCGCCGGGATGGGTGGCGACGGACATGTCCGCGGCTGCGCTTACTGACCCCGAGCGCGGGCCCAAGATCGTGGCTGGCATCCCGGTGGGCCGCGTGGCCAGCCCTCGGGAGATCGCTGGTCCGGTATTGTTCTTATGTACGCCGCTCGCCGGTTTTATCAGCGGTGAGGTGCTCAACGTGAACGGCGGCGCGGTGTTGGCGGGTTGACGAGGAGAACGATGAAGATGCGCAAATTTTTGCCGGCGGCCTTGGCGGTCATTCTGGCCGTCCCCGCCGTCGGCCCTTCGCAATCCGGCACACAGGATGCCCAGAAGAACGCCGAAAAGGCGCGTGCGGCCCTCAACGCCATGGTTCAGGCCCTCGGCGGCGACCTGTGGCTCAACCAAAAGAACTACATGCGCCGGGGCCAGGTCGCGGCCTTTTTTCATGGCAACCCCGATCTCGGCACCACCGAGACCTTCGAATATCACGCGTGGCCGGACGACGACCGTATCGAAGTCACCAAGCACCGCGATGTGGACGAGATGTTTATCGGTCGTGAGGGCTGGGAGGTGACCTACCGCGGCAAGCGGCAATTGCCCAAGGACCAGGTGGACGACTTTCTCCGCCGCCGCGACCACTCCATTGAGACGGCCGTGAAATTGTGGTTGAAGGAGCCCGACACCATCCTCATTTACGAAGGCCAACACATGGCCGAAAACTATCTGGCCGACCAGGTGACGCTGATTTCCCCACAAAACGACTCCATCACCATCCTCATGGATGCGCAGACCCATCTGCCGCTCCAGTCCTCTTTCCAGTGGCGCGATCCGACGTACCACGACAAGAACACCGAGACCGAGGAGTTCGCCGATTACCACCTCATCGACGGATTTGAGACTCCCTTTTCGATCACGCGCCTCAAGAATGGCGAAATGGAGCGGCAGTATTACGTGACCCAGATCCGCTACAACCTGGATCTGCCCCCGGACTTTTGGAATGTAGACCTGGTGGCGCAGAAGACCAAAGGAAAGTAGTGACTTCTGGCGCATTTTGCATGACCGAAGGATCGGAGAATACAGTTAAAGCCCACCGCCGGCGCACTCGCCGGCGCCTCCGGCATTGAGCTTATTTATAATCCACTGGAGCGCAAAACCGCACTTATTTCCGCCGCTCGCTGGAGCCGGAGCATGACCTTTGACATCCAGGAGATCCTGGATTTTTTGCCTCACCGCTACCCGTTTCTGTTGATCGACAGAATCGTGGAGTTCGAGCGCGCCAAGCGGTTGGTGGCGATCAAGAATGTGACCATCAATGAGCCGTTTTTCCAGGGCCATTTTCCCGGCTACCCCATCATGCCCGGCGTGCTGGTGGTGGAGGCCATGGCGCAGGCCGGCGGCATCGTCATGATGGCTGAACTACCCGACCGGCATCGGAAACTCGTGGTCTTCACCGGCATCGAGCGGGCCAAGTTCCGCCGGCCAGTCACACCCGGCGACCAGTTGCGCATCGAGATCGAAGTGCTTTCCTTCCGCACCCGGGCCGGGCGAATTGAAGGCAAGGCCTTTGTCGAGGGCAAGCTGGCCTGCGAAGCTACGCTTACCTGCCAGGTGGTGCCAAGAGGCAGGGAACAGGGACACGAGGGAACAAGGGAACAGGGGATTGGGGAACAGGGAACAAGGGAGCAAGCGGAGGAGGTAAAGGAGAGCAAGAGGACAAGCGTCGCAGGCTTAGAACCGGTCGCCGCCCCGGAGACGGCCGAGTGAGCATTCACGCGAGCTCCGTTGTCGCACCCGGAGCCCGGGTCCCGGAATCTTGCCAGGTAGGCCCGTTCTGCACCATCGGCCCCGATGTGGAACTGGGCGAAGATTGCACCCTCATCTCCCACGTCGTCCTCGACGGCCGCACCCGCATCGGCGTGCGCAACATTTTCTATCCATTCTGCTCGGTGGGCGTTGCCCCACAGGACCTGAAGTACAAAGGCGAGCCCACTGCCGTCGAAATCGGCGACGGCAACACCATCCGCGAGTGCGCCACCGTGAGCCGCGGCACGGTGGGCGGCGGCGGGGTGACGCGCATCGGCTCTGATTGCCTGCTCATGGCCTACGCGCACGTGGGGCACGACAGCCTGATCGGCAGCCACTGCATCCTGGCCAACGCGGCCACCCTCGCCGGCCACGTCATCATCGAGGACTACGTGACCCTGGGCGCTTTTTGCCCCGTCCACCAGCACTGCACTGTGGGCCAGTACGCCTTTGTCGGCGGAGGAACCATTGTCACCCAGGACGTGCTGCCCTTTTCGCTCACTTCGGCGCGGCGCGAAAACAAGGCTTTCGGGATCAATCGAATCGGACTCGAGCGGCGCGGTTTTTCGCGCCAGCGCCTCGACCGGCTGCAAAGGGCGTTCCGGCTGCTGGTAGCCTCGAAGCTGAACACCACCCAGGCCCTCGAACAGCTCCGCGCGATGGAAGGCGACGACGTGGCAGCGCTGGTCGCCTTCGTCGCGCGCAGCCGGCGGGGAGTGATCAAGTAACCATGACCCTCGGCCTCATCGCCGGCAACGGCCGCTTTCCTTTCCTGCTCCTCGACGCGGCGCGGGCTCAGGGGCATTCGGTCACCGTCGCCGCCATCCGCGAAGAAACCGACCCCGAGATCGATCGCCGCGCCCAGACCGATCCCGGGGTTACCGTCCACTGGCTCTCGCTCGGCGAGCTGTCGCGGCTCATCGACACTTTCCATAAGGAGGGCGTCGAAAAGGCCGTGATGGCCGGGCAGGTGAAGCACAAACAAATCTTTTCCAGCATCCGGCCCGACTGGCGGCTGGCCAAGCTGCTCCTGAATTTGCGCACCCGCTCCACCGACGTGCTGCTGGGAGCTGTGGCCAGGGTGCTCGCCGACGAAGGCATTGAGCTGATCAGTTCCACGGCGTTCCTCGAACCCCTGCTGGCCCAGGAAGGCGTGATCACCGAACGTGCCCCCGACGAAGAGGAGCGCACGAACATCGAGTACGGCCTCAAGGTGGCGCGAGCCGTGGCGGGATTCGACATCGGCCAGACCGTCGTCGTGGCCGCGCAAGCCTGCGTGGCCGTCGAGGCTATGGAAGGCACCGACGCCACCATCGAACGCGCCGGCCAACTCATGCGTTCGCTCGCCGGCGACGCCTCCACGCTCGAGCGCCGCCTCACCGTCGTCAAAGTAGCCAAGCCGAATCAGGATATGCGCTTCGACGTGCCCGTCATCGGCGTGGCCACCGTCGAAACTATGATCGGAGCCGGCGCCAGTTGCCTTTCCATCGAGGCAGGGCGTACTCTTCTATTCGACCGCGGCGCTCTCGTCGAGCGCGCCCGCCATGCCGGCATTGCCATTGTGGCGACTCCGCGTGGAGAATAGGCGATAAGGGATTTTTCCCGGAAGAGTCTTCAGCCGCTTTGCTGCTCTGCCCTGCTCTCTAAGTTCCTAATCGGAGACCCTGGCCGCTATTCCTTAGCCGGCGGTCTCAAACCCGGTTGTCCGCGCTGGCGTGCCCGGCCGGTCAGCCCCAACTCCGCAATCAAGAAAGAGGCATCATGTCAGGTGAATTGAATCCGGACTCAGTGAAGCCGCCGCAGAGCGAGGAACTCGTCGGAGAACCCCGAGAAATCAAACCTCCTCAGATCGAAGAAGCGTCCATGGAAACCGCGTCGAACGACGATCTCTCGGTAAAACCGCCCGAGATGGGATGAGTTCGCGTCAGGGCCCGTTCCCGTCGCGAACTCGTACGCGCCCGCCCCTCTCAGACCGCCAACAAAACCGCCGGCCCGAAAGAGCGTTATGGTCAACATGCCACGCAAAAAGCCCGCAAAAGCGGGCTTTTTGCGTGCTGTGATTTTGCCGGTCCCGGAACTACTTCTTTCGTCCCGCCTTCTTGGCCGTCTTCTTGACTGGAGCCTTCCTGGAAGCTTTCTTAGCGGCCGATTTCTTCACCGGAACCTTCTTTGCCGCCTTTGCCGCCGCTTTCTTGGCCGGAGCTTTCTTGGCTGCGGCTTTCTTAGCAGCGGTCTTTTTTGCTGGGGCCTTTTTGGCTGTCGCCTTCTTCGCCGCGGCCTTTTTGACAGGCGCCTTCTTCGCCGCCTTTTTCGCGGCCGGTTTCCGGGCCGGCTTCGCGGGCGCCGCTGGCTTCGGCTCAACCACTACAATCGTCTCTTCGCCCACCACCTCATCATCATCCGACGAGGTGAGTATGCCGGCGGTTTCGCCTTCATCCTCTTCGTCGTCTTCCAGGTCGTCGGCCAGATCGGGGTCCAACTCGTCAGGCTCCCCGACGGGGCTGCCGTCACTCATCGCGTACATCTTGAATACATCATCCATCCGATTGCCTCCAGCGGCGCGCCGCTGCCTTGTTTTGTCTGCACTTTCACGCAGCGGACGCTTTTGTTCCGCCAACGGAAATTAGTGTAGCTATAGCTTGCACACAAGTAGTGGCAAAACACAAGTATGTAATAAGTTTCCCCGTGATTTTTTACGGCTGCGGTGAAGACTCGTCTATTGCGGGTGCGAAGACTTATGCGCAGCCGTGGCATTATGCGTGGATTGCCGCGTGGATTTCAGCGTCGATCCATGCGCGGATTGCCGCGTGCGGCGATGCCTCGTGGGAGCCGTCTCGCCTTTGCCTGTGTGTTCCCGGCCAGGCGTGGAAGGATCCGCCTGGCTCGCCTTCCCGGCGTCTCTTCCGCCGCTTCTCTCGGCTGAGGTCAATTCGCTCCGCGTCGATTCTGAATGATCATCCCGCGCCAATTCGCTGCGCCGGCTGTGCGAACCGCGGGAAGCATACACCGGCGCGGCGACGCGCAGCCGCCGTCCCGGCTCGACGCGGGTTCCCGAGATCCGGTTCCAGCGGCGCAGTTCGCTCAAGGAAACGCCGAAGCGATCGGCAATCGTAATCAGGGTATCGCCCCGGCGGGCAACATAATTCCGGGTGCGCGCCAGCGGCTCCGGCGCTTCCGGAACCACCAGGGCCTGGAGGTCGGCGACGCTTTCGCCTGCGCTCAGCTGGTTGGCTTCGGCCAGCGCGGCTTCGGTGACGTGATATTCCCGCGCCACCGACTCCAGCGTGTCGCCCGGCGCGACCGGGTGGTAGCGCCAGGAGTCGCGCTTGTCTTCCGGAATGAGCGCGATGTGCTGGTCGAAAAGCGTGGCCGTGCCGGCGGGCAAATGAAGATCGAAGGAAGTGTCGGGCGGCGTGACCATCCGCAGCAGGCTGGGGTTCAGCGCCTCAAGCTCGTCTACCGGCACGCCCACCAGATCCGAGATCAGGGGCAGATCGATGGAGTAATTCACGGTCACCGTGTCAGTCAGCACCGGCGGATCGAGCGTGATGTCGTCGAACCCGTATTGGGCAGGGTGGTTGGCAATGATAATCGCCGCCAGAATCTCCGGCACGTAGTTCTGGGTTTCGCCCGGCAGTTCATGCCGCTGGTAGAGCTGCCAGAAATCGGCGTACCCGGTCTTCTCCACCGCGCGCTGCACGTTGCCCGCGCCCCAGTCGTAAGCGGCCATGGCCAGGTACCAGTCGCCCAACTGGTCATACAGAAAGCGCATGTAGCGCGCGTAGGCCAGCGTGCTCTCCTCGGGGTCGAAGCGCTGATCCACATACTCGTTGCGCACCAGTCCGTAATTGCCGTGCGGCATGAACTGCCACATGCCCCCCGCGCCGGAGCGGCGGTCAATCGCCCTGGGCTGGAAGCCGGACTCGGCGACGGCGAGATAAATCAAATCCTGGGGCAGGCCCTCCTCGGCCAAAATGCGCTGAATCATCCCCCGGTAGTGGCCCGAGCGTTCAAACGCGTGCAGCAGGGTGTTGTGGCCCTTTTGCGTGTAGGCGAAGAAATTGATAAAGCTGGCCACATATTCGTTTACCAGCAAGGGCAGGTCAGAATGCGTGGTGGCCAGGTCGGCCTGGGCCTTGGCCTCCAGGTTCGGGTCTACAGCGAAGGTCACGTCACTGGCCGCTTCGGCCGGCGTAATCTCCTCTTTGGGTACAAAGCCATTGCCCTGTTTGAGAGCTTCCATTTCGAGGGCGTTTACCTTGTCCACGATCTTCTCGAACTCGCTGTCCAGCTCGGGATCGGACTCGATGTCGATGCCGCAGGTCAGCATCAGGTCTACGGCGTGATCGAATTGACCTTTGGCTTCGACCAGCATTCCCCG
>JASHTU010000246.1 GCA_030040395.1 Acidobacteriaceae bacterium | reverse complement strand
TGCGGGGGACGGAGGGGTTGACAGCGAAATGAGGTGGAATGAGAGTGATTGGCCGTGATGTGCCGGTAATTTGACGTGGATTGCAGGTCGTTTGGAGTTGGACGCATCGCGGAGCACGTTCCGGCGTTCCTTTCTCTCCCTCCGAGGGGCTGCAAAAGCATGAACGCTTTCGCATGGGGGGAGGCTTCCCTGTGGTTATGCCAGACGCGTTCGAGGCGCCGGGGCCTGCATTGAGCCGGCTCGCGCCAGGGTGCGGGGTTCAAAGAAGATACACACCTTCCAGAAATTGTTCCAGAAATTGTTCTTGACCATGGGCTATTGTTGTGTTCACATCTGGTCCCAGTTTTCTTCCATGAATACCGCCTTGCCTCCCCTGGGCCCATCCCTTAGGCGGGGCTGATCGCCTTCAGGCGATTCCCCTTTGGGTGGTGAGAAGTGCAGCGATTCCCGATGGAAAAGGGGCAGTTTTCCACAACAGATGGCCATTGACTTTCGATTTGGCGCGGAGCGCGGTCGCGGTTCGGAAATTACAGGTTCCCAAAGTTACCCTTGACAGATTTCGATTTTGATGGCTCCATCGAGAAGAAGAGTCCCCCCCGGGTCAATCCTGCCGCGCTCTCGCAAGCTCAAAAAGTTTGGAGTGGGTCGCCGCTCCCTGGCGATTCCGCGCCCGAATCCGCGTTCGCGTGATCGAGGTGCGGGTTTGCCTGGCGTCGTGGTTTGTTCCGCAGACGAATCCGTGGAGGTGCTCGGTGTCAATTCTTCTCTGGGTCCCCTTTTCTCGAATTTTCGGTTTGCTTCTTCCTTGGCTTCCCCCGCGTTGCAAAGCTCAGGAGAAGTGCTCTCCGTTGCAAGGGCTGCGGATGTTCTTGCTGTTGGCGGCGGCGTGCCTTGGCGCCGGGAGTCTGGCCGCGCAGACGGCCTATGTGGGTGAGCCGCTGGGCGGGGGCTTCGATGGTGCCCAAGGCGTGGCGGTAGACGGCAGCGGCAACGTATACGTCGGCGATACCTATGACAATGCTGTGAAGGAGATGCCCCCAGGCTGCGGTTCGTCCAGCTGCACGACCACGCTGGGCGGCGGTTTCCTCACTCCCTCCGGCGTTGCGGTTGACGGCAGCGGGAACGTCTACGTCGCTGATTATAACCACAGTGCTGTGAAGGAGATGCCAGCCGGATGCGCCTCGTCGAGCTGCGTGACCGCGCTGGGTGGTGGATTCCTCAATCCCACCGGTGTGACGGTGGATGCCGGTGAGAACATCTATGTGGCCGATTACAACAACGATGCGGTAAAGGAGATGCCCCCCGGCTGCGGCTCGGCCGCTTGCGTGACCACGCTGGGGGGCGGTTTCGACCGTCCCACCGGCGTGGCGGTGGACAGCAGCGGGAACGTCTACGTCGCCGATTACAACAATCACGAGGTGAAAGAGATGCCTGCCGGCTGCACCTCGTTCAGTTGCGTCACCACACTGGGCGGTGGTTTCAGCTATCCCGCGGGTCTTGCGTTAGACCGGAACGGGAACATCTACGTATCCGATATCTTCACCAGTGAGGTGAGCGAGATGCCCGCCGGGTGCGCCTCGTCGAGCTGCGTTACTACCCTGGGCGGCGGATTCAACTCTCCCTATGGCATGGCGGTTGACGACAGCGGAAATGTCTATGTCGCCGACAGCGGCACCAATACGGTGAAGGAGGTCGTCAGGCACGGAGTGAACCTGGGCTCGGTGGCGGTGAAGGCGGCGACGCCGGGCGCGCTGACGGTGACGTTCAATTTCATTACCGGAGGCACGATCACTGCTCCGGCGGTGTTGACGCAGGGCGCAACGGGACTGGATTTTACCGATGCCGGAACGGGGACCTGCACCAGCAACGGGACGAGCTATAGCTATGCGGAAAACGACACCTGCACCGTGGATGTGAACTTCAATCCAAAGTTTGCGGGTACGCGGTACGGCGCGGTGGTGCTCTCGAATACGTCGAATGCGCCCGTTGCGACGGCCTACATTTACGGCACGGGAACGGGGCCGCAGGCGGTGTTCAGCCCGGCTTCGATCAGCGTGCTGGGCGGAGGATTCCTCGAACGTACTGGCGTGGCGGTAGACGGCAGCGGCAACGTGTATGTGGCTGATTCCGGAAACAGCGCAGTGAAGGAGGTGCCCCCTGGCTGCGCGTCCTCCAGTTGTGTGAGCACGCTGGGCGGAGGATTCGACCTTCCCACAGGCGTGGCTGTCGACGGGAGCGGAAACATCTATGTCGCCGACACCAAAAACAATGCGGTGAAGGAGATGCCCCCTGGTTGCGGCTCCTCGGCCTGTGTGAGCGCGCTAGGCGGCGGATTCGACGAGCCTGTAGGCGTGGCAGTGGACGAGAGCGGGAACGTGTACGTCGGCGATACCTATAACAATGCAGTAAAGGAGATGCCCCCCGGCTGCACCTCTTCCAGTTGCGTGAGCACATTGGGCGGAGGGTTCAGCCTTCCGACAGGAGTGGCTATCGACTTCAGCGGCAACGTATATGTAGGCGATACCGACAACAATGCGGTGAAGGAGGTACCCCCCGGCTGCGCCTCCCAGAGTTGTGTGAGCACGCTGGGCGGCGGATTCGACGAACCCACGGGCGTGGCGGTGGACGGTAGCGACAACGTTTACGTGGCCGATTCCGGAAACAACGCGGTAAGGGAAATGCCCCCTAGCTGCGCCTCCCAAAGTTGCCTGAGCACGCTGGGCGGAGGATTCGACTTTCCAACCGGGGTGGCTATCGACGGCGGCGGCAACGTGTACGTCGCCGATACCAAAAACAATGAGGTGAAGGAATTAAGCCGGGCCAATCCGCCCAGCCTGACGTTTGCGTCGACGTTTGGGGGCGGAACGAGCAGCGACAGCCCGCAGACAGTGACGGTCCAGAACATCGGGAACCAGAATCTCGACATTCTCAGCGTCAGTTACCCCGAGGATTTTCCCGAGGCAGGGGGCGCCGAGACGGACTGCACCTCGTCGACGGCGCTGGCCGCGGGAAAATCCTGCCCGCTGACTATTGACTTCTCGCCGCAGATTTCGAGCGCCACCGGCGCGACCACCCTGCTGAGCGAGCAGGTGGGCCTGACGGATAACACTTTGAACGGCGCGAATGTTTCTCAGCCGATTGCGGTGAGCGGGACC
>JASHTU010000245.1 GCA_030040395.1 Acidobacteriaceae bacterium | reverse complement strand
GCGGCTTCATCCGCAACGGCTCAATACGCCCGCCGGCCATGGCGTCCTGGCGGGCGTGGGATTGGTGCTGGTTGGCGTAATGGTGTGCGCCATTGCGGGCAGGCGGCGCGAAAAAGCGCTCCAACTTGGCGCTGGCCGGAAGAACACCACGGTGGGTCTGGTGCTCGCGATTCTGTGCGGATTCGGCGCGTCCTTTGTCAATTTCGGACTGGCGTTTGGAGCCCCGCTCGTCGCCTCGGCGCGCATGCTTGGCGCCCGCGCGCTCAACGCCTCCAATGCGGTCTGGATGCCGCTGATGTTCGCCGGCGCGCTGCCGAATCTTTTCTACTGCCTTTGGCTGCTGAAAAGAAACCGCACCGGAGGCAAGTTTCCCCTGGGCGGCGTGAGCCATTGGGCATTGGCTCTGGTGATGGCCGTCTGCTGGTTTGGGAGCACGTTGCTTTACGGACTTTCGACGGTAGAACTGGGAGGCTGGGGCCCGATTCTGGGTTGGCCGCTTTTCATGTCGCTGATCGTCATCACGGCGAGCCTGTTGGGCGTGTTTACGGGCGAATGGAAGAACAGCGGCGCGTCTCCTTTGCGCATCCAGTGGTCCGGCGTCACCTTGCTCGTTCTGGCGGTTTTCATTCTGGCGGAGACCAGCCGTTGGCTTTCCTGACGGACAATGATTGACGATCCGGCGCGGGGAACAAAGCCCGACTGCATGACTCCCGCGCGCATGCAACCAAGGAGTTTCGATGTCGCGGCAGTCTAATTACGACAAATTCCCCTTTGTCGCGGCCGGAGCAGCGGAAGAGTGCAGTACCGGATGGCCGGCCATCGCGGCGCGTCTTGCTCCCCATCTTCAGCAGCCGGGCGCAATTTGCGTGGAGTGTTACCCGGGTGTTTTCGCCGGTCAGGTGTCGGAGGGTTTAGGTTCTCATCTCTTGCCGGCAACGGCATTTTGCGCGGAGGAATGCCTGAAACGCCCGGATGAACTGCGCGAACTACTCGATCCGCTGCTGGGGACGGACCGAGTCTTCGGCCGCATGAGCGGGATCGGGCTCGAGGACTATTTCGACGCCGCCAGGCTCGAAAAAATGCGCGCGGCTGCGGAGCGAGCCGCCCGGCAGGGACCGGTGCTGGTGATCGGAACGGGCGCCGCGCTGATTGCGCCGCCCGGCGCCACGCAAGTCTATGCCGACCTGGCGCGCTGGGAGATTCAATTGCGCTGGCGGCGTGGAGAGATGGGCAATCTGGGCCTCAACAACGCGGCGGAGGATTTTGCGGCGAAATACAAATGTGGATTCTTCGCCGAGTGGCGCGCCGCCGATCGCCTGAAGAAGCAGCTCTTGTCCAGGATCGATTTCCTGCTCGATACGAATCAGCCGAAGTTACCCAAACTGATCGGTGGAGATGCATTTCGGGGCGCTCTGGCGCACACCGCGCGGCGGCCGTTTCGCGTGACGCCTTACTTCGATCCGGGCCCATGGGGAGGCCACTGGATGGAAGAGGTGTGCGATTTGCCGCGCGACGTTCCCAATCATGCGTGGTGCTTCGACTGCGTTCCGGAGGAAAACAGCCTGGTGCTCGGATTTGGCGAACACCGCGTGGAGACGCCCGCCATCGACCTTGTGTTCGCGGAGCCGCGGGCGCTGCTGGGCGACGCGGTCCATGGACGATTCGGCACGGAGTTCCCGATCCGGTTTGATTTTCTCGACACCATGGGCGGCGGCAACCTGTCTCTGCAGGTGCATCCGCTCACCGAGTACATTCAAGACAAGTTCGGCATGAACTACACCCAGGACGAAAGCTATTACCTGCTTGATGCCGGCGCGGACGCGACGGTCTATCTCGGCCTCAAAGACCATATTTCTCCTGGCGAGATGGTGGAGGATTTGTATTGCGCTCAGGAGGGCGGAGAAGCTTTTCCGGCGGAGAAGTACGTGAACCGCTGGCCGGCGCGCAAGCACGACCATTTTCTGATTCCCGCGGGCACCATTCACTGTTCCGGCGCCGGGAGCATGGTGCTGGAAATCAGCGCTACGCCCTATATCTTCACATTCAAGCTGTGGGATTGGGGGCGCGTGGGGCTCGACGGCAGACCGCGGCCCATTCATATTGAGCACGGCGCAGCCAATATTCAGTGGAACCGCACCACCGAATGGGTGAGAAAAGAGCTGATCAACCGGTTCGAAACCGTCAGGCAGGAGGATGGCTGGCGTGAGGAGCGGACCGGGCTTCATGTGCGCGAATTCATCGAGACGCGCCGCCACTGGTTTACGGGTGCGACTCCGCATCATACCGGGGGAGGAGTGAACGTTCTCAATCTTGTTGAGGGCGATGAGGCAATTGTCGAAAGTCCGTCCGCAGCCTTCGATCCGTTTATTGTCCACTTTGCGGAGACTTTCATTGTTCCGGCCGCGGCCGACGCCTATACGATTCGCACGTACGGCGTTTCACTCGGAAAGCAGTGCGCCACAATTAAAGCATTTGTGCGCACCGGAGCTTGATGCATGGCTCTCGACGACCAAGAAATGCTGGCGCTGCTCGCGCCAGAATACCGCCGCTACATGGAGTGGCTGCGTTCCCTGGGGCGTCCACCTCTCGATCAGCTTTCCGTAGAGGAAGCGCGGGACTTCATGCGGCAGTTGCAGGGCGCCGGGCTGGCGGGTCACGCGGTCACAACCGAACGGCATACCGTCGACGAATTCTCCGTGGTGATCGTGAGGCCGGCGGGCGTCGATGGGAGTTTGCCGGCCATTGTCTACTACCACGGCGGCGGCTGGGTATTGGGCGACTTCGACACCCACGCGCGGATGGTGGCGGAAATTGCGGTGCGGTCGCGGTCGACCATCGTTTTTGTGGAGTACGCGCGAGCTCCGGAGGCGCGGTTTCCGGTGGCGCTGGAACAATGTTACCGGGCGCTGGCATGGGCAGCGGCGCAGGGCGCTTCGGCGGGGCTCGATGCGGCGCGGCTGATTGTGGCCGGGGACAGCGCCGGCGGCACCCTTGCCGCGGCTGTGGCCCTGCTGGCGGCGCGCCGTGGCGGGCCGCAGATCCAACTCCAGGCACTGCTCTACCCGGTGATGGATTGCGACTTCACGACCTCGAGTTATCGGGATTTCGAAGCCGGGCTCAATCTCGACCGCGCCGCCATGCGCTGGTTCTGGGATCATTACCTGCCGGATTCCGCGCGGCGCAGTGACCCGCTCGCTTCGCCGCTTCGAGCTTCGCGGGCGGAGCTGGCGAAAATGCCGCCGGCGCTGGTGATTACCGCGGAATGCGACGTGCTGCGCGAGGAGGGTGAAGCTTTCGCGCGGAAGCTGGCGAACGCGGGGGTTGCGGTGGGGGCGGCGCGATTCCCGGGAACCCTCCACGCTTTTATGATGATCGATGATCTCGCGCAAAGCGCACAGGCGCGGGCGGCCATGGACCTGTTGCGATGGCAAATCGCCAGGGCGGCGGGCGACGCTTCTGAAGCTAACCGCGAGTGAAGGGTTCCGCATGCATGCTGCTTCATTAGGCGGCTATTTTTAAGAGAACCGATAGAACTCTTTGTGGAGGTGATGATCTTGGACAGGCCGAAGGACGGTTTTGAATTGCACGCGCCGTCTCCGTTCACAGCCTGCCTGACAAGAGGTTTTTCCGGAGGGGAAGTATGACTGATTCCTATCAATATGAAGACATCGCGAAGATGATCGACCACTCGTTACTGAATCCGATCCTGACCACTCGAGAGCTCGAAGAGGGTTGTACAATCGCGCTTCGCTATAACGTGGCCAGCGTCTGTATCATGCCCTACTACCTTGCCCGCTGCGCGGA
>JASHTU010000244.1 GCA_030040395.1 Acidobacteriaceae bacterium | reverse complement strand
AACAAGGGAACGAGGGAAAAAGGGAACGAGGAAAAAAGGGGTTTGCACGGGTGCTTCTGAGAAGAGCACGGGCTGACTCGTTTAGGTTATGCGCCTCACGTCCCAGATTTGGAGCCGATGTGCGCACCTCGATTGACATACCCCGCAATCTGCATCGGCTTCTGCGCGAAGCTGCGGCGCGCAAGGGTTGCTCGGTTCGCAAGCTGGTCTTGGCGAGCATCGAGCGCGCTGTGGAAGAAGGCAGACCCGCACGACCAGCGCGGCGGCTCAACCTTGACCGGCCGTTGATTCGCCCCGCGGGACGGCGTATCGATCTCACCAACGAAAAAGTCTGTGAGCTCATTGAGCTTCCCTGATAAGGATTAGGGTGCCGTCGGAAAAAGCATGGGCGCTTGGGAGTTAAGCCGCTTGCAACGGCGGCTGCGTCGAGGAGCGGAAAACAACATCATGAAGGTGGCGATACAGGGAGAGCCAGGGTCGTTCAGTCACGAGGCGGCGGGGAAGCTGGCGCCGGGCGCGGAGATTCTGCCTTGCGCGCTTTCCGTGGAGGTGTTTGCGGCGCTGGACTCGCGAGCAGCGGATGCGGCGGCAATTCCCATTGAAAACAGCCTGGCGGGATCGGTGGCGGAGCACTTCGACCTGCTGCTCGAACACGATGTCCGGGTCACGGCGGAGGCGTTGGTGCGCATCCGGCACAACCTGATCGCGGTCATCGGGGTGAAGACGGAGGAGATCGAGCGCGTGTATTCGCACCCGGTGGCGCTGGCGCAGTGCCGGCGTTATTTGGCGGCGCATCCAAAGATGAAGGCCTTTGCCGCGTACGACACCGCGGGCAGCGTGAAGCAGATTGTGGAGTCAGGCGACCGGCGCGCGGCGGCGATCGCCAGCGCGGCGGCGGCGCGCTGCTATGGAGCGGAGATTCTGGAGGCCGACATCGAGGACAATGCGGAAAATTACACGCGGTTCTTCCTCGTGCGGCGTGCGGCGGAGGCGGGCGAGAGCGGCGAGGCGAGCAAGATCAGCGTGGCCTTCAGCGTGGAGAACCGGCCGGGATCGCTGGCGGCGGTGCTGAACGAGCTTGCCGCGATGGGAACGAATTTGACCAAAATCGAGTCGCGGCCGGTGCACGGCAAACCGTGGGAGTACATCTTTTACGTGGACTGCCAGATTCGTTCGAGCGAACAGGCGACAGGGGTGATCGAGGCGCTCCAACGGCATTGCGGCATGGTGAAGGAGCTGGGACGGTACCGGGGCAAAACAGCTCCTAGCTAATACCTTCTAGCTTCTGGCTGGGTGTGCTGGAGCGGGCGGCGTCGCCAGCGCGGAAGGATCGTGGAAACCCAAGCCCCAAAAGCGGGACCTGGGAATCCCAACGTTGTCGCTCCATGGCGGCGCTCTCTAGAAGTGATAGGCGACGCCGACGACGGGCTCATAGAGGCCGATCTTGTACCATCGGTTGGTGACCAGCGCCGTGTCGCCGAAGGTGGGAACCTTGGTGACAAAGCTGCGGAACTCCGCGCGCACATCGAAGCTGGGGCTGACTTCATAGGCAAAGCCGCCGCCCCAGACGGCGCCCACCGAAGTTTGCTGCTTGGCGTCGAGGGTTTTGGTGCCGGAGTTGTAAATGGGCACAAAGATGAGCGCCGCCGGCCCGCCCTCAAGAAAAGGATTGAAGTTCTTGAAAACGAAGTACCGCACGTAGGCGCCGGAGATTTCCTGCATCCGGGTGTTGATGAGGTAGTTGTTGGTGTTGCTGATGGTGTAATGGAATGTGTTTTGATAATCGATGCCGTAGTTGGCCTCGAGGGCGCTGGACGGCGTCAACATGAACCGGTAGCTGAGCAAAGCGCCGATGGCGCGGTTTGCGCTGACCTGGACATCGGTGGTTCCGGCCATAAACGGCGCAATAATTCCCGTTCCGCTCAGGCTGATATCCTGGCGACTTTCCTGGGCGCGACCCGCAGCCGCGCCCACCGCCAGCAACAAAACGACAAAAGCGATCTTCTTCATTCGGTTCAGATCCTCACCATTGCGCAACCGTGCGGTTGGCGCCGAACATGTCGATTGTGGAGCGCCGGCCGCAGCCGAACCCCGCTCTCAGCATTGTAACTGGCCGGAACGGGCCAGAGCACAAGGGCTGCCAGGGACTATCTGACGCTATAGACGCACAGGGGACGAGAAGGGCGCCGGTAAGGAGCCCGCGGTCCGGCGCTAAAACGTGGTGGTGAGGCGCAGCATGAAACTGCGCGGCGGGCCGACCGCGTTGCCGGAAAAGAGGCCGCCGAAGTCGATGACGTCGAGCACGTCGTTGAGGTTTTCGCCGTCGGCCTGAAGCTCGATGTCGAGCTGGTCGGATTTGTAAAGATCGGCGCCGGCCGAGGCGTTGGCCTTGAACGCGGGGTAGATGCGGCCGCGGTTGAAGTTGATGCGGGCCGTTACCTGGGGGCCATACTCGGCGAGCGCCTGTTGTTCGTTCCCGTTGAAATCGAAGGGCAGACCGGAGTTGTATTGGGCCCCGGCGGCGAGCCACAGCCGCGGCGTGAGTTGATAGCGCCCTCGCCCCCGAACGGTGTTGCGCTGGTCCTGGGAGTCAGGGAAGTGGCCGGTGAGTTGGGTGGTCGCGTCGACCGCGTCCTGGCCGAGGAAAAGGCCTCCGGTGACCGGGAACCAGGCGTTGCCGACCTGATAGGAATAGCTCAGAAAGCCCGAAAAGCCACGCCAATCGGGGACTTCGAGCTTGCCTTCGGCGCCATAGATGACGGCCTTGCGGAAAGCGATGGGAAAGCTGACTCCGGTGTTGAGGATCTGGTCGTCGTTGGCGTAGTTGCTGCTATCGCGGCGAAACATGTTGGCGTCGACGCGGAGCTGCTTGACGAAGCTTTTGGAGGCGCCGATTTCGTAGTAGTCGCCGCGCGAGGGTTCGACGGGCAGGCGAAGCACCGTGGGCTCGAAAGATTCGACCTGGGGGGAGTTGGAGAGCAGAATGTTTTCGAACGAAGGGGTTTGGAAGACGCGGTCGTAGGAAACGTGCGCGATGAGATGGGCGGCGGGGAAATAACGCGCGGCGGAGAAGCGCGGGCTGAAGGCATTCTGATTGAGCAGCAACTGGTAGTGGTCCCAGCGCAGACCGGCGCTGACGGTCCAGCGGCCGATGTGAATGAGGTCCTGGATGAAGGCCGCCTGCTCGAGGTCGGGGCGGCTGCCGGTGAACGCAAAGGCGCTTGCCGTGTTGGGATCGAAGGGGTAGTTGGGATAGGCGGGGTCGGCGGTGATGAGGTCGCGGTAGTTCTCGTGGAGAGATTTGTTGTCGGATTCGAGGCCGGCTTTCCAGTCGCTGGGGCCCCTTTCGAGGGCCGCGGTGAAGTTGAAGTATTCTTCCGTAAAGTTATTGTTCTGAGCGACCACGATGGGCCACGAGGAAGGATTGGAGGCGAAGTCGTTGGAGCTGGCGCGAGCCATGTCGCGCACTTCGATCAGAAAGTCGGGCGAAAAAATATGGCGATAGGACGCGATGCCCAGGGTCTCGAAGTTACCGGCGGTTTGCCGTTGCGGCGCCGTGCCCGGCGGAGGGGCGGGCTGGCCCAACTCCGTGCGCAATTGCGGGTTTTCCTGCACCTGCTCATTGGGGATATCGTAGCGGGCGAGTTCGTGCCGCGCCGTTAGGCGCAGGCGGTCTTTGGGCGTGGGGTCGAACTCGTAGTCGGCGGAAAAGTCGCCGAGCGTGCCGGTGTTGGTGAAGTTTTGCGGCACGACGGGATTGAGATAGTGATCGGTCATGCTGCCGCTGGCGCTCCCGCCCAGCGTGTTTTTGCCCCGGGTGTACTGCCCTTTGACAAATGCGTCTCCCGTGCCAAAGCTGCCTCCGGAGAGGACGGCTTGGCCGTGAAAGCCGGGCTGAAGGTCCTGCAAGGTGTCCACTTCGACGACGCCGCCCATTTTGCGGCCGAACTCGGCGGGAATGCCGGCGGTGTAAATGCTCATCGATTGCACGTCGTCGGCCTCGATCTCGTTGCCGAACCCCGGGGAAAAATTGTCAGTGAATGGAATGCCATCGATGACGAATTGAGTTTGGTACTCGCTGCCGCGTGGATGCAGCACGGCATTGCCTTCGTAGAGCCAGCCCGGCTGCGAATTCACCAGATCCTGCAGCGAGCGGCCGGAAATGGAGGCAAGGCGATGCGCAATGAACGAGGAGCCGATTTCATTGACCGAGCCCGCCTGCTCGGGGTCGATCAGCGTGCTGACGCCGGTGACTGTGACGGTTTGACGCACGGTGGGCAGGTTGAGTTGAATCGCCTGGCTGACGGGGAATGTGGAGCGAATACTGAAGGCTTGGGAAACCGGGGCGAAACCGGGCTCGTCGATGTCGAGCCGGTAGACGCCATAAGGCAGGCGCTGAAGATCGAGGTCGCCGCGGCTGTCCGTCTGCAGGGTGGCGCGATACTGGTTGGCTTGGCTTTGAATGCGAACGGCGGTTTTAACGCCGCGGCCGGCAACGTCGGTGACCGTCAGGCGCAATTCGCCGCGGTTGCTTTGGGCAAGGAGCGGCAGGGCGCACAAAAAACAAAGGCTGGCGGCGGCGCGGCCGAAAGCGCGCCGCCGGAAACGCGCGATGAACGGTCTCGGGAAAAGCGCGCGCCGCTCGATGGCGCGGACTACATCGAGCTTGGACCGGAAATCAGCGCACAGCGCCGGAACCGGTGAACCCACACGTCTGTTCACGCCTCGATTCCCAGAGGAGGGGTACGGCCGGGACGGCGATGCGTATGGTCGCGATCGAGGGTTCGGCTCGATCTTTCGGTCGCGTGCTTTTCTATCATTGCGTTTTATTTTCTACGCCGCCCAAGAAAGATTGCCGCCAAAAACTTAACACCCCTGTGGATGAAGCGCGTCATGCCAAGGGTAAATGGAAAGAATCGAGCGAAGTCCCGGCGCCGCTCGAAGCCACGGAGCAGGCGTTCCCTGCTTGAGTAGACGCCGGACATGCAGCAAAAGTTTTGGCCATCGGGCAAAGCCGGAAGGGCCTTCCCCCATTCCTGAACAGCGCTTCAGCAAGGCGAAATCGAAGCACGCGCATCGATGGGCGGCCCGGCAGACCTTTCTTTCAGCCGGCGCGTTCCACATGGTAGTAGAAGGGTGGGCCATGCCGCCGGGCCAGCCCGCGGAGGGTGCGCAGGAAGGCGTCGGCGGCGTAGGAGAGGGTGGTTTGGCGGCGATGCACGAGACGGAGAACGCGGCGGAAGTCGAGCTCGTCGACGGGAATGCGGACCAGGACGCCGGTTTCGAGCTCGCGGGCGGCGGTGAGGTGCGGAACGAGGGCCACGCCGTTGCCCATGGCCACAAAGAGCTTAATGGCTTCGATGGTGGGCAACTCGATGTCCATGTTGAGCGGAGTGCGGTGACGCTGAAAGGTCTCGATGACCTTGCGCCGCAGCGGCGAGGCGACGTTGTGCGCGATGAAGATCTCTTTGCCGAGGTCGTTGATGGAGACGCGCGGCTTGGCGGCCAGAGGATGATGGGGCGAGACGATGAAGTCCAGGCTATCGCCATAGACGGCGATGCTGCGGAATTGCGCGGGATCGGGGCGGAAGGAGATGACGCCCAGCTCGAAGGCGTGCAGGTTGAGCTCTTCGGGAATGCGCGAGGCCAGCATGCGGTTGACGGTGACATTGACGTGGGGAAACTCGCGGCGGAAGGCGTCGATGGCCGGCAGCAGGTACATGCAGGTGTACTCGTTGGCGGCTAGCTGGAGATGGCCGCGCTCAAGGCTCTTGAGCTCGTCGAGAGCGCTTGTGGCTTCGCGGCGCAAGGCGAGCAGACGCAGAGCGTAGTCGCGCAAAAGGGCGCCGGCGGCGGTCAGGGAGCCGTCGCGCGCGGCGCGATCGAAGAGAATCTCGCCAACGGCTTCTTCCAGCTTGCGGATGACCTGGCTGACCGCAGGCTGAGTGCGGTGCAGGCGCGCGGCGGCGCGGGAGAAGCTGCGCTCCTCGGCGACGGCGAGGAAGGTTTCGAGCTGGTTGAGGTCCATGGCGCTCCTTTAAATCGCAGCCGCCGGCTTCCAGCTTCTAGCTGCTAGCCTCTAGTTTGAGGTTGGCGGTCGAGACGCATCCCGCGGACCGATCGCTCCAATCAGGTCTCGGAGCGGACAAGCCGGCGGAAGCCTCGCCTGCCCGTAGCCCGGCGCTGAAGCTGGGAGCTGGAAGCGAGCGGCTGCGTTATAAGCATTTTTAATCGTTCACCCAAAAATTATAACTTTGCCTTATGTGGCGCAAGAGAGAGAAAATAGGGACAGATGGCAAGAGAGTCTTCCCCGGCAGGCGCACACATGACCTCAAACCACGTAGTTTTCTTTGACACCACGCTGCGCGACGGCGAACAGTCGCCGGGCTGCAGCATGACGACCCAGGAAAAGCTCACCATGGCCCATGCGCTCGAAGACCTGGGCGTGGACATCATCGAAGCCGGCTTTGCGATGGCTTCAGAGGGCGATTTCGCGGCCATTGCCACCATTACGCAGGCGATTCGCACCCCGCGCATCGCCTCCCTGGCGCGGGCCAAAACCGAGGACATCGAGATGGCGGCGCGCGCATTGCAGTTCGCCGACCGGGCGCGGATCCACGTGTTTCTGGCCTCGAGCGATCTGCACCTCGAATACAAGCTCAAGATCGGCCGCGCGGAGGCGCTGGACCTTTGCGGCGAATCGGTGCGGCTGGCGCGGTCGCACTGCGACGATGTGGAGTTTTCGCCCGAGGACTCGACCCGCTCGGAGCGGGATTTCCTGGTGGAGATGGTGCGCATCGCGGTGGAAGCCGGAGCGACCACCATCAACATGCCGGATACGGTGGGCTACTCGACGCAGGAAGAGTACGGGCAGATGTTTCGCGAGGTGCGGGAGCGGATTCCGGCCATCGATGAGAAGGGCGTGGTGCTTTCGTCGCATTGCCACGACGACCTGGGTCTGGGGGTGGCCAACTCGCTGGCCGCCATCCGCGCGGGGGCGCGGCAGGTGGAGTGCACCATCAACGGCATCGGCGAACGGGCGGGCAATGCCGCGCTCGAAGAGATTGCGGCGGCGCTGTATGTGCGCGGCGACCAATACGGCGTTTCGAGCGGCCTGAAGCTGGAGAACCTGTACCCTACTAGCCAGGTGCTGGGCCAGATCATTACCTTTAAGCCATCGCCGAACAAGGCCGTGGTGGGCGACAACGCGTTCGCGCACGAGTCGGGAATTCATCAGCACGGGATGCTCGCAAACCCGCTGTGCTACGAGATCATGACGCCGCAACTGGTGGGCGTGGCCAAGACGCACCTGGTGCTGGGCAAGCACTCGGGCCGCGCGGCGCTGCGGCACCGGCTGGAGCAGCTCGGGTTCTCAGTGAGCCGCGACGAACTGCAACATGTGTACTATCGGTTTGTGGCCTTGGCCGACCGCAAGAAGAATATTTACGATCAGGATTTGATTGGCTTGCTGCCCGAGCAGATTCGGGATCGGCGGCATGAGCCGGTGAGCGAGCTGGATTAGGAAAAATGGACCAAGGGACCAAGGGAACAGGGATGCACGCCGTTCCCGTTGTTTGAGAGCAGATCACTGACCACTGACAGCTTAGAACCGAGAACTTAAAAAAATGAAACTGAAGATTGTAGTCACGGCCGGTGATGGCATCGGCCCCGAAGTGACCGGCGAAGCGGTCGCCGTGTTGAAGCAGATCGCGGCCGAAGGTGGCCACGATTTCACGTTTACTGAGAAGCGCATCGGCGGCGTGGCGATTATGCAGGACGGAACGCCGCTGCCCAAAGACACGCTTGACGCGGCGCTTGCGGCCGATGCGGTTCTGCTGGGCGCGGTGGGTGGCAACGAGTTCAATTCCATGGCGCCGGATAAGCGGCCCGAGGCGGGCTTGCTGGCGATTCGCGCGGCGCTGGGCGGATTTGCCAACCTGCGTCCCGCGTTCGCGTTCAAGGAACTGACGGTGAACAGCCCGCTGCGGCCGGAGATCGTGGAGGGCGCCGATATTCTCTTCGTCCGCGAGCTGCTGGGCGGGTTGTATTTCGGCAAGCCGCGCGCGTGGGACAAGGCCAAAGGCGAGGCCTGGAACACCATGCGTTACACGCGGGATGAGGTTGTGCGGGTGGCGCGGATCGCCTTTAAGCTGGCCGAGAAGCGGCGGA
>JASHTU010000020.1 GCA_030040395.1 Acidobacteriaceae bacterium | reverse complement strand
GTGAGCAAGTGGACGGGGATTCCGGTGGCGCGGATGCTGGAAGGCGAAGTGAAGAAGCTGATCCAGATGGAAGAGCGGCTGCGCGAGCGAGTGGTGGGCCAGGACGAGGCGCTGGGCATTGTGGCCAATGCCATTCGCCGCTCGCGGGCCGGGTTGAGCGACCCCAAGCGGCCGATCGGGTCGTTTATTTTTCTGGGGCCGACGGGGGTGGGCAAGACGGAGACGGCGCGGGCGCTGGCGGAGTTCTTGTTCGACGACGAGCAGGCCATGGTGCGCATCGACATGAGCGAGTACATGGAGAAACACGCTGTGGCGCGGCTGATTGGCGCCCCGCCGGGGTACGTGGGTTACGACGAAGGTGGCCAGTTGACGGAGGCGGTGCGGCGCAGGCCGTACGCCGTGATCCTGTTCGACGAGATCGAGAAGGCGCATCCGGATGTGTTCAACGTGCTGCTGCAGGTGATGGACGACGGGCGGCTGACGGACGCCAAGGGGCGCACGGTGGACTTTAAGAACACGGTGCTGATTATGACTTCCAACCTGGGGTCGGCGTTTTTGGCGGGCGAATCGCTCAAGAGCGAGCACGACTTTGAAATGGCCCGGGAGAGCGTGATGCGGGTGCTGCGGGAACACTTCAGGCCGGAGTTTTTGAACCGCGTGGACGATATTGTGATTTACCGGCCGTTGGGACCGGCGCAGATGAACCAGATTCTGGAGATGCGGCTGAACGAACTGCGGAAGATGCTCGAAGACCGGGCGATTTCGCTGGAGCTGACCGAGCCGGCGCGGCAACTGATTCTGGCTTCGGGCTCAGATGCGGCGTATGGGGCGCGGCCGCTGAAGCGGGCGCTGCAGCGCATGGTGCAGGACCCGCTGGCCATGAAGATACTCGACGGCGAAGTACTTCATGGCGCGCACGTGAGGATCGACGTGGACCGCAGGTCGAATCAGTTGGTGTTTGAGGCGATGGGGAGAGAAGCGATGGCGTAACGGCAGCGAATAGCCAGTCAGCAAGTTAGCGAGTTAGAAAACGGGCTCCGCGGGCGCGGGGCCTGTTGTTTTGTTTTTTGGGCTGGCGCAAGAGCGCGTTGAAGACTACGCCGCGGGCGAGTTCCTGTCCTCCTCCACTTTGCGCAACGCCTCGTGAATGATCATCTTCAGATAAGTCTGATAACGCAGCCCGCGCGCAACGTTTGCGTCGTCCCAATCGAACAGCTCGTCGTTCATGGCCCGTTTTTCTCAGCCCGACACGATTATCGTAGCTACACTGTAGCTATTTCGCAGCCGCCGACGAAAGCACTACTGCCGCAACTCCACCAGCGTGGCGCCCATGCCGCCTTCGTTTTGGGGGGCTTCTTCGATTCCGGCGACGTGGGGGTGGTTTTTGAGGAAGTCGCGGACGCCGCGGCGGAGGATGCCGGCGCCGTGGCCGTGGATGACGCGAACGCGCGGAAGGCCGGCGAGGAAGGCGCGGTCGAGATACTTCTCTAGCTCTTCGGTGGCTTCGTCTACGGTGCGGCCGATGAGGTTGATCTCCATGCGCAGGTCGTCGGTGCTGGCGGGAGTCACGGTGACTTGCACGCCCTTTTGACGGCGGGCGGCGGCGAGCGGGTCAGCGCGTTCGGCGGTTTGCGGAGTGGCCGAGCGGAGGACTTCGGCGATGTCGTCGCGCTTTACCCGCATTTTGATGGGGCCGAGGGCGACTTCGAAGAGGTCTTTCTCGACTTCACGCTGGACCAGGGCGACCTTGCCCATGGATTTGAGGCGGACCTGGTCGCCAGCGGCGACGTAGCGGACGACGTGCGGCTGGGCGTTCTGGTCTCCCCGATCGGCGCCGGTGCGGTGGGCGACGACGGCCTGGTTGAAACTCTCTTGAAACTCGCGGCGGAGGCGCTGGATGCGGCGCTCGGCTTCTTTGGAGAGTTTTTGCTGCGCGGCGCGGTCTTCGATGGCGCGGACGTTCTCGCGCATCTGAAATTCGAAATCTTTGAGGAGCGAGGCCAGTTTGTTCTCGAGCTCGCGGGTGCGGTTGCGCAATTCGACGTCGCCCTCGCGGGCGAGTTTCGCTCGGTCCTGGTTCAATGCATATTGCTCGGCCCGGGCAGCCTTGCGCTCGACTTCGAGCTGCGCCAACTCGTCGTGGAGGCGGTCCAGAAATTTGGCAATGTCGGCCTGCTGGGAGCCCAGCCGCCGGCGCGCGCCAACGATGATGGCGGCGTTGAGGCCGAGGCGCTCGGCAGTTTGAATGCCGGCCGAAGCGCCGGGCACGCCGAGGTGAAATTGATAGTTGGGAACCAGGGTAAGTTCATCCACGCCGGCGGCGGCGTTGCGCACGCCGGGAGTGTTGGCCGCATAGACCTTGAGCGAGGTGTGGTGGGTAGAAATCAGGGTCCATGCGCCGGCGGCGAGGAAGAAGTCGGCCACGGCGACGGCCAGGGCAGCGCCTTCTTCGGGGTCGGTGGCGGAGCCGAGCTCGTCGAGCAGAACGAGGGAGCGGGAATCAGCGAGGCGCGAGAGGCGGTCGAGGTTGACGATGTGCGCGGAAAACGTGGAGAGATCGGCTTCGATGGATTGCGCGTCGCCAATATCGGCGAGAAAGGCGGTGAGGACGGGGAAGCTTGCCGCCGCCGCGGGCACGGGAACGCCGGCCTGCGCCATCATGGCTAACAGGGCAACGGTTTTGAGCGCGACGGTTTTGCCGCCGGTGTTGGGGCCGCTGATGATGAGCTGGCGCTCGGCGGTGGTGAGCTCAAGGATCAGAGGAACGATTTGGCCGCCCGTCGAGCGCAGGCGCTTTTCGAGGAGGGGGTGACGCGCGCCTTCAACGAGCAGACTCTCTGCTCCAAAAATTGGCCCCACGCAGTGGTAGGCGCGGGCAAAGCGGGCGCGGGCCAGGAGGCTGTCAACGAGGGCCAGGACGCGTGCGCCCTCGACCAGGCTTCGCGCGCAAGCGCCGACCTGGCGGGTGAGCGCGACAAAGATGCGATGAATCTCGGCCTGCTCTTCTTCGATGAGGCGGACGAGCTCATTGTTTTGCTCGATGGTTTCGAGCGGCTCCACGTAGACGGTTTGGCCCGAGGAGCTGGCGCCGTGGATCACGCCGGAGACGCGGCGCTTGAGCTCGGCGCGAACGGGAATAACGAAGCGCTCGCCGCGGATGGTGATGAGCTCGTCCTGCGTGGCGCCTTCGCCGGAGAGTTTGCGCAGGGCGGCGCGCAGGCTTTCTTCGATGAGGCGCTGCTGGCGCTCCTGCTCGCGGCGGGTGTGGTTGAGCTCGGGCGAAGCGTCGTCGGCGAGCGAGCCGTCGGGCTGGATTTTGCGTTCGATGGACTCGGCGAGTAACTTCAACGACGAACTGTTGTGGGGGGCCCCCTCGGCCAGCGACGCAGTGAGGTCCGAAAGGCC
>JASHTU010000243.1 GCA_030040395.1 Acidobacteriaceae bacterium | reverse complement strand
CCCGCATTGCGGACAGCCTTTGCCAGAATTCAGTACTTGCCATAGACGTTCCGCGAACCTCATTTCGGCCGGAACGCGAACCCACAACAACCGGCTCGCTCCCGGCGGGGAGAGAAAAATGGATCGGGAACTGCTTCGAATTGCCGCACCGGCACTCAGGCCTTTCGGCCCGCCTCGCCGGTCCAGCAGGTTAGGGGAATTTGTTGAAGCTGGGAAGGGCCGCTTTCTGCCCCATTATCTCATGTGAGAAACTGAATCATGAATGGCCCGGCCCCGGTTTATTGAAAACGCGCGGTTCGTAATATCTACTGGGCCGTTTCCGCCGGGACGAAATCTAACTTCCCCAGCATCCACCCGGGAGCTCTTCGTTGGCAAGTTAAAAATTGACGCTCCCGACCAAGAAGAGAAATGGATAGGAACCACGCAACTTTCGACCTGACCCCGTGTTGACATATGTTGGTCCAGAATCTGAGCGGCCCTCCCCGAAAGAACGACCGGACTCATGATCGCTGCAAGGGTGTGATTATTCAGAAAAACTTGAGCGCCTGAGAAGATCCCCCGACGGGGGACGAAATTCACGACAACTGAGGTGTTCCTGCCTTGCATCTTGTATTGCACTGGTAGCTCCCGCCGGGGGAGTTTTCGAGCTAAGGAGATGCAGAATGCGCTTCAAGATGTTGTTTGTTAGCACCCTGTCTGTAACCCTGTTGGCTCTGGCTGTGCCCGCTTCTCCGCAGGTCGCTCCGGCCGCACACAAGGGCGAGATCGAGTTCCCATTTACCGTAGGAGCCGGCGCAGCCAGTTACGATGTCGATTGGAACCAAGGTCGCATGGTTGGCGTCGGAGCATGGGCCGACTGGCGTCCCAACTTTCAATATTTGAGCGGACTTGGCCTGGAGTTAGAAGCCCGCGACATCAGTTGGGACGCCGGCGCCCGGTCAGGTTTCGCACAGCGAACGATCGGAGTTGGACCATCCTATGCCTCGTATTACTTTCCCGGTTTCCACCCCTATGCGAAGTACCTCTTTGATTACGGCAGGACCTCCTTCAGCAGGCGGACCGTACCGCCATATACCCATTTTGACGGATATGTTCGCACCCCCGGCTTAGGATTTGAGTTGAGACTCGTCAGCCGCCTCTGGATGCGCGTGGACTACGAATACCAATTCTGGCCTCAGGTCAATGGAGGCACCCCTAACCCGCAGGGCTTTACCGTCGGGGCCACGTGGCATCTTGCGAAAATCTATTGACCGAATGGGCAAGCAACAGTCTTGGGCGCCGGCGGGCGGCGGGTGCTGAACAACCGCAACCAGGGCGCACGGGTCCGCCAAACCGCCTATTTCCACAATGGGATTCCTTAATTGTGGCATAAGGTAATGAAGCCGCCGCGTTCTCTGCCGATGAATTGGTAAGGGACGCCCTCCACCGGAGGTGCGTTCCCGGCAATTCCACTTCAAAGCGAGACGCCGATGACTGACCGAACCGCTCTGCTCGAAGCCGCATTGGATAGCCTGCCGGATGGCGTCGCGCTGCTCGACGTGGCGGGCGTCGTCGTCTGTTGGAATCAATCCGCGGAAGCCATCACCGGCTTTGCGGCCGGCGAGTTGCTGGCGCGTCCTGCGCCCCAGCCCATTCAGCCCCTCTTGCTCGAAGCGGCGCCAGGCGAGGAGTTGCGGAACGCGCCGGAGGAGCCTGACCGGGCGGTGCTGGTGCGCTTTCGTCACAAATTGGGACACGAACTGCCGGCCATCACACGCACCGTCGTTCTCCGCGACGCCTTGGGCGAGCGCATCGGCGCGGCCGCCGTCTTCCATCCCGCGGAACCACTCGACGCTCTGCCCCACGGCGACGCCAACCAAGACGCCGCAGTGGAGGAGAGCCAAGCCGACCTCGAGGACCGCCTTGGCCTGGAGTTCGACAACTTCGAACGCAGCGGCTCGCCTTTTGGCGTGCTGTGGATCGGTGTCGACCAAGCCCAGCAACTGCGCAAGTCGCATGGAGCCGGAGCCTGTCAGGCCATGCTTGAAAAAATCCAGCACGCCCTCGCCCGCGGGTTGCGTCCGGGCGAGGAGATGGGCCGTTGGGGCGAGGACGAATTCCTGATCATCGCCCACGAACGAACACCTGAAATGCTTGCCGCCCACGCCCAGACTCTCGCCGGGCTGGCCAGAACCGCCGATTTCCGGTGGTGGGGCGATCGCCTCTCGCTCACCGTCAGCATCGGCGCGGCGCAGGCTGTTCCAGCACGCGATCGCTTGCTGGCCCCGCTGCTCGATCTCGCCCGGGAAGGCATGGAAACCGGCACCCAGGCAGGCGGCAACCGGGTCACCTCCGCGCTTCGGCATTTTGACGGCTACGACGCATCCCCGGCCGCCGATTACGCCGCCGCGGATGCGGCAAGGAGGCAAAGGTGATTGCCATCATCGGCATCTTTCTCGTCTTTGCCGCCGTCATCGGCGGCTTCCTGATGGAAAAGGGCCACTTGACCGTCCTTCTTCAGCCCGCCGAACTGCTCATCATCGCCGGCGCCGCTTCCGGCACGCTTCTGGTGGCCAATCCCCTCCGCATCCTCACGGCCATCGCGGACGGGCTCTTGGGAATTCTTAAAGGCTCTCCCTTCAGCAAGGAGCGCTACCTGAGCAGCCTCAAGATGATGTACCAGTTCCTGAACAAGGTGCGCAAAGAAGGCTTGCTCTGCGTCGAGATGGACGTCGAAAAGCCCGCGGAAAGCGCCATCTTCAAGAATTATCCCGAGTTTCTCCACGATCATCACGCTCTCGATTTTGTCTGCGACACCTTGCGCACCGCAATCACCGGAGGCGTGGAGCCGTTTGACATGGACCAGATGATGGAGTTGGACATGGAGGTCCATCACCATGCCGCCATGCAGCCCATCGACGCCCTCACCACCGTCGCTGATTCTCTCCCCGGGCTGGGCATCGTGGCCGCGGTTCTCGGCGTCGTCATCACCATGGGGGCCCTCGGCGGACCGCCCGACGAAATCGGCAAACACGTCGCCGCTGCTCTGGTGGGAACCTTTCTCGGCATTCTGCTCTGCTACGGCGTCGTCGGACCGCTCAGCGCCAATATGCGCAAAACTGCGGACCAACACAATGAATACCTGCACGTGCTGCGCGTTTTGCTGCTCTCGTTCCTCAAGGGCTCGGCCCCCATGATCGCCATTGAGATGGCGCGGCGCGCGATTCCCGCTTACCTCCGCCCCTCCTTTGACGAAATGGAAAAGAGCTGCAAAAACAAGACCGAACCGGCTGAAGCCGCGGCGTAACCGGCCATTCCCCGGGGAAAGAAGCAATCGTCATGACAGCCAAAACCGCGCCCATCATCGTGATCAAGAAAAAAGGCGTCCACGGCGGCCATCACGGGGGCGCGTGGAAAGTAGCCTATGCGGATTTCGTCACCGCCCTGATGTCGCTTTTCATCGTGCTTTGGTTAATGGGTTCGAGCGAAAAAGTCCGCAAAGCCGTCGCCGGTTACTTCAACGATCCCAAGGGAACCGCCAAGCTGCTGGGCACCACCATGGCCGGCAACGGCATCGAGGTCACCCAGAACAACGAAAACACGCAGCGGCTCAATCAGCTCAAGCAAAAGCTCGAAGAGGAGATCAAAGCCAAGAAAGAACTGGAGAAGCTCTCCAATCAAATTGAAATCACCATTACCGCCGAAGGCCTGCGCATCGAAATGCTCGAAGGCAAGAACGGCACTTTTTTCCAAAGCGGCAGCGCTGCCCTGAGCTCCAGCGGCCAGGAGTTGCTGGCGCTGCTGGCCGGCGAACTCAAAACGCTTCCCAACGACCTGCTCATCGAAGGGCACACCGACGCTGCGCAATACTCAACCGACGCCAATTACAGCAACTGGGAACTCTCGGCCGATCGCGCCAACGCCGCGCGCCGTCTGCTTCAGGAAAGCGGCGTGCGCGCCAACCAGGTAACCCAGGTGCGCGCCTATGCTGACGAATTGCTCCGCGACAAGGCCAATCCCTATGATCCCGCCAACCGCAGAATCTCCATCCTGGTGAAGAACGGAGCCAACGGCGCGGTTCCCCCGCTGGGCGCCATGCCGGGCATCGCCACCTCGCCGCTGCGTACGCCCGCGGCCGGCGCCCCGGCCAAATCACCCGCCACGAACGCCCAACCGCAAACTTCGCCGCCGGCTGCTTCGCCGGCCAAGCCGTCTGTCTCCCCAGCCAAACCGCCGCCCTCGCCACCGGCCCAAGCCGGATTCGCGGGCAAGCTCAAAGCCGTGCTGCGCAAATAGCGATTTTCCTTTTTACCTGACCGCTCCGATCGCTCTTTACGGGAAAACCTCAGCCTCGCGCAGACGCGCCCCTTTGCCATCTTTCTCCGAGACAAGGATGTCCTCGGCCGCTACCGGCCATGCGATCCCTACCTCCGGATCGTTCCACGCCAGCGTGTGCTCGCCGGCGGCGCAGTAATAGTCGGTGACTTTGTAGGCAAATCCGGCCGTCTCGCTCAAAACCAGAAATCCGTGCCCAAAGCCAATCGGGATCCACAGCATATTGCCGCTCGTTCCGCTCAACTCCACAGCCACATGGCGGCCAAAGTACGGAGAACTCCGGCGCAGGTCCACGGCCACGTCCAGCACCGTTCCATGGGCCACCCACACCAGTTTTCCCTGCGGCTGAATGGTCTGGTAATGAATGCCGCGCAGCACGTTCTTTTTCGAAAACGAGAAATTATCCTGCGCCCACTGCGCCGGCAGGCCGGCCTCGCTCATCCGGCGTTGGTTGAAGCTCTCGAGGAATGCCCCCCGGTCGTCCCGGTAGACGGCCGTCGTCAACAGCAGCACCCCGGGCAGTGATGTTTCGGCAACTTTCATGCTTTGATGACCTTCGACGCAAAGTGAGGTTCGCGGCGGCCAAAGCCCGTCCGCATTTTTCCTCCCGGCTCCAACATACACCGGGAGGCGCCGCGCGCGGCCAATTCCGGCATCCGAACGCCCCGGGCCAACTGCTGGCGCCTCCCGAAGCAGACCTCCAAGCCGCGTCCACCGTACAATAAATCCATGCTTCGCGATCTGGCCCCGCTTTTTGTCTACATGCGCCGCTACCGCTGGGGCTACGTTTGGGGCACGCTCGCCTGCGTCGCCACCAACCTCGTCGCGGTCCAGTTTCCCCGGGTTCTCCAAGCGGCCGTGAACAAGCTGGAAATGGGAACCACCCGCGAAATCATCTTTCTTCTTGCCCTTCTGCTCGTCGCCATCTCACTCGGCAAGGGCATTTTTCTCTATGCCCAGCGCTGGATCCTCATCTGCATCTCGCGCGACATCGAGTTCGATCTGCGCAATGACCTCTTCCGCAAGCTTGAAAGCCAGGACTCGGGCTTTTACCGCGAGTACCGCACCGGCGACCTGATGGCCCGCATGACCAACGACCTCACCGCCGTGCGCATGCTGCTCGGGCCGGGCCTGATGTACAGCGCCAACACCATCTTCCTCTCTGTCTTCGCGCTGGTCTTCATGCTCCGCATCAGCCCCTTTCTCACCTTGGTTGCGCTGGCGCCCATGCCCTTCGCCAGCATCCTCATCCAATACTTCGGCAGCCGCATTCACACCCGCTTCGAGCGCATCCAAGCCAGCTTCTCCGATATCTCCGCCCAAGCCCAGGAAAACTACTCCGGCGTGCGCCTCATCCGCGCCTTCGCTCGCGAAGAGTCGCAGATCGGCCTCTTCGAGCGGCTCAACCGCGAATACATCGCCCGCGCCCTGCGCCTGGTGCAGTTGATGGGCATGTTGTGGCCCACCCTCGAGTTCATCCTCGGCATCTCCATGATCATCACCCTGCTCGCCGGCGGACACCTGGTCATCTCCCACCGCATCAACGTCGGCCAGTTCGTGGCCTTCAACACCTACATGATCATGCTCATCTGGCCCATCATCGCGGTGGGCTGGGTCATCAACATCTTCCAGCGCGGAACCGCGTCCGTAAAGCGCATCGACGTTCTCCTGCGCTCCGAGCCCGCCATCGCCGACAACGCCGTTACGTTAGCCGTTGGGCAGAACGAATCGCTGAGGGGAGAGATCGAATTCCGTCATCTGAATTTCAGCTACGGCGATGCGCCCGTGCTCCGCGACATTTCACTGCACATTCCCGCCGGCTCCAGTCTGGCCATCGTCGGTCCCACCGGTTCCGGCAAGTCCACGCTGGCCAACCTCATCGTGCGCCTCTACGAAGCCCCCGAA
>JASHTU010000242.1 GCA_030040395.1 Acidobacteriaceae bacterium | reverse complement strand
TGGGCTGCTGCGCGCGCTTGAACTGCTTGCTCACAGCCAACCCCTGCTGCTGATATGAGGATCCAATCGAAACGCCATACACCTTTTCCGGTTCGGCGGACATTTTGAAGTAATTTACCCTTCCCACAAATTGATTGTCCTCCAAGAGGATGGGCATTCGACTCGCCCGCACTTCGAGCACGATTCGAGTTCCGGGGACCTCCCCGCGCTTTCCATAACCAAACCCCGGGTCAAAGAAACCTGCGTAGTGCACGCGAAATTCCTGCGTTGCCAAATCGTACGGCAACATCTCTGCGGCTAACTCAGGCGGAACGCGGACGCGTTGTTTTGACGCAAGAATGTAGAACTCGTTGGGCTCAAGAACGTGCTGAAGCTTGTCATTGCGGTAGATTGGATTCCAATACTCAGCGATGTCATAGTAGTTAACTTGGTTAAGATCGATGGGCGGAGAAAATCTCTTCGCCTGATAGCCGACGATTTCCGAATCATTCCCTTGGAGGTCGACCGTCATGCGCAGGCCTCGATCTATGAGGCCGGCGGGGGTGGGGTCGTCGTCAGGTTCCACGAGCAGTGCGTCCTGGTCCAACTGTTTCAATCGTGCGTCGCCGGCGGGAAGGAATTTTCCACGCACAAACCGCAGTTGATTCAACCTCATCCCCGCTTGGACGATAATGGGAAATGTTTGAGAGACAATCTCTATATATAGCTTTCCGTGGTAGCCCCTTCTTATGCGCTCAAATTCATCCCCATGCTCGGTAATGAGCCGAGTGAAAATATCCAGCCTTCCCGTCGTGCTCTTAGGATTAGCGATTCCGAAAACATCGGAAGGAAGCGCCAATGTCTCCATTAACTCGATGACATAGATGACGTTCGGCTCCAACAAAGTGGGTGAAGAGATGTCCATCGTGCTATTGAGCATCCCATTGGAAGTAGCTTTGTTGAGGAGGGTCGTGGACCGCCCCGGGAGAAAGCTAGCGCGGACGCGATACGCTTCGTTCGACAAGCGCAAATCGATGCTGGCGGGCTGAATCTGGTCCTCGGCGATCTCGTGAGCGGAACAGATGATGCCATTTCGCACGAGGTCAAGGATTTCCTGCGACGGCAAAATGCCTGGCCCGGTCGGCTGCCGATACGGGAATAACGCCTCCGATTCCAAATGATCCTCCTGTCTGAGAAAGCTTGTTTCGCAGGGCCACCGTAAGCCGCCACTGGTCATCGCCGAATTCCGCCTGATGGCAGCAAGCCGCGCACCGCAAACTGGAAAATAGCCCTACTCCACCACCGGAATTGGCGCCTCGCAATGCGGGTGGACTCGCACTTCCGGAGCCGTTTGAGGTTGTTCGATTCCGTATCGGTCACCCGCGAGCCCAGAGCGTGAAGATTATGAAGATTAACAGCTACCCGCTTGTGGATGCCTTGGGTAATCTACCCGATGTGTGGAATACCCGACTAACTGAAATCCTTTCAATCGAATCTGCGCTTAAAAGCGGCCCTGAAAGGGCCGCAAATGGCGGCATTTCTGCGCAAACCCAAGCCTCGCGCACTGTCCCGAGCCAACTGCATCGCGCTCCTACAGCTTGCGCAGGCGCGCGCAGGCTTCTTCCAGCTCTGCATCCTGCTTGGCGAAGCAGAAGCGGAGCAAGTCTTCGCCGCGGCCGGGACGAAAGAAGGCGGTTCCGGCCACGGAGGCAACGCCGGTGGCGGTCATGAGCCGGCGCGCCTTTTCGACGGCGGTTTTGCCGGGCAGGCGGGCAGCGCGGGCCAGGACGTAGTAGGCTCCGGGGGGCGTGGAGGGCTCGAGGCCGGCGTCTTCGAGTGCGGTTTTGAGCTGCTCGCGCTTGGCTTGGTGGTCGGCGGCGATCTGCCGGTAAAAACTGAGCGGCAACTGCTCGAGGCCGGCCGCGACGCCGTGCTGGAAGGGCGCCGGCGAGCAAACGTAGGTGAGATCGTGAAAGTGGGCTATGGCGGGCATCCAGCGGGCGTCGGCGACGGCGTAGCCCACCCGCCACCCGGTAATCGAAAAGGTCTTGCTGAAGCCGGAGACCACGATGGTGCGTTCCCGCATGCCCGGGAGGGTCGCGGGGCAGATGTGGCGGGCGCCTTCGTAGACAAAATACTCGTAAATCTCGTCGGTGATGAGAAACAGATCGTGGGCGATGGCGAGTTGAGCCACGGCCTGGAGCTCGGGCAGGGTAAAGATTTTGCCGCTGGGATTGGCGGGGGTGTTGATGAGGATGGCGCGGGTGCGGGGGGTGATGGCGGCGCGAAGCGCGTCCACGTCGAGCTGCCAGTCGGGCTCAGCAAGCGCGACCAGCACCGGCGTCACGCCCTGGGTTTTGAGGGTGGTGACGTGGTAGCCGTAGAAGGGCTCGAAGAGGATGACTTCGTCGCCGGGATTGAGCAGCGCCATCATGGCGACGTGCAGGCCGGCTGTGGCGCCGGAGGAGACCATGACTTCGAGCTCCGGATCGTAGTGGAGGCCGTAGTCGCGAAACTGTTTCTGGGCGATGGCCTGGCGGAGGCGGTCAATGCCGTCGCAACGGGTATAGGTGTTCTGGCCCTCGCGGATGGCCTGAATGGCGGCGGCTTCGACCACGGAGGGGACGGGGGTATCG
>JASHTU010000241.1 GCA_030040395.1 Acidobacteriaceae bacterium | reverse complement strand
TCCACCTATTGCATCTGGCCCATCGGCGCAAAGGTGCTTTACAACAACCTTTCCGCCGCCAACATCATCGATCCAGGAATCTGCAATTTGTTCAATCCGAAAGAGTGAATCCGGACGTCGAGTCACCGGGAAAGGACGGCCAAGATGAGCACACCACCGCAACCCACGCCACCCAAGTCGGCCACGCCTGCCGCACCAGACAAACCGCCCGCGTCGGCCACCCCAGCCGCGCCAGCCACGCCAGCCGCACCGGAGAAGCCGCCCGCGCCGGCCACGCCAGCCGCGCCAACCACGCCGGCAACACCGGCCGCCCCCGCTGCCCCGGCTGCACCAGCTGCTCCAGCTGCGCCGCCTCCTCCGGATAAACCGACAACGCCGGCCACCCCAGCCGCTCCGACAACGCCGACAACACCGGCTGCTCCCGCCGCACCGGCCGCTCCCGCCGCTCCCGCGGCGCCGCCTGCTCCCGCCGCCCCGGCGTCGACAACTACGACGTCAAAGGATACAATCACCGCCGCGCTTAACAACACCCTTGCCGCCGCGGACAGCTCCGCCGCCAGCACAGTGCAAAATCTGAAGTTGGTCCATCAGGCGCGCCTTTCCCAATTGACGCGCACCGCCGCGGCGCTCAAAGCGAAATACGGCGCCACCGACTCGAGGACCGTGACCGCTGAAGCCGCAGTGACCGCGGAGTCGGCCTCGGTCTCCCGCATCGCTGTCGCCAGCCAGCAGGCCGCCACGCCGGCGCCCACGGTGGGCTCGGGCGGATGGGCGCTGCATGGCCGCGTCTACGACGCGCAGTTGCAGCCCTCTGCCAAGTACACCGTTTACCTTGTCAATAGCGAGAAGGCGTACCAGTCTCAATACGGGTTCGCCTATACAGACGACACCGGCTACTTTCTCATCAATTACGCCCCGGCCGCCGGCCAGGCGGCGTCCGCCCCAAGTCCTCTCTACGTCGCTATCGTCGACGACAAGGCCCAGCCCGTCTATCTGGGCACGGCCGCATTTCAACCTTCTACGGGCAAAGCCACCTATCAAAACATCACGCTTGCGGCCGGAGACACGCCGTTGGGCGATCCGCCTGCTGACATCCGTCAAACCGCCTTGCCCCCTCAGCCCAAGAGTTCGTGATGACGCTATAGCACTTCTCCTTCTGCTTTATACCGAAGCCGGGAACTCAAGGGGCGATTTCCTCAAGGAATCGCCGCCTTCGAATGAAATTGCAAGGGTTACATGTGAAGGGGAAGTGCTCTGATGCGCGGCCCGCAGACATAAACCCAAAGGCGCAAAGAGCGAAGCTACGTCGCGCATCGCGCTCTTTCCTTGGGATGCGGGCGCGCTTTCACCAGCTATCATCGTAAGGTGATGGAGAGAAAATACGTCCGCGTGCGCTTTGCTCCCTCGCCCACCGGGCTGCTGCACGTGGGCAATGCGCGGACGGCCCTCTACAACTGGCTCTTTGCGCGGCGCGCGGGCGGGACATTCGTGCTGCGCATTGAAGACACCGATCTGGATCGCTCCGAGGTCCGCTATGAAGCGCAACTCATGGAGGATCTGCGCTGGCTGGGACTCGATTGGGATGAGGGTCCTGTCGAGACGGGCGGAGCTTCGGATGAGGAACGCGGCAAATTTGGTCCCTACCGGCAATCGGAGCGGCTGGCGATTTACGCTGAGCACACTGAGCGCCTGCTCGCGGAAGGCAAGGCGTATCGCTGTTTCTGCACGCCGGAGGAACTGGACGCGGAGCGTAAGCGGGCGGCCGCCTGGCGCGGGCAGCAGGTCTACTCCGGCCGCTGCGGCCGGCTTTCGTCAGCGGAAATCGAGCAGAACCTCGCCGCCGGCAAGCCATTCGCCGTCCGTCTCAAAATCGAAGACCATCCGCTGCGCTTCCACGACTTGGTGCGCGGTGAGGTTGAGTTTGCTCCCGAGGTGGTAAGCGATCCGATTCTCGTCCGGTCTCGCAACTACTCCGAGGGGCTGCCGTCTGCAGGACCAGGATCGGGAATGGGCGTGCCCGTGTATAACTACGCGGCCGCCATCGACGATGCGCTCATGGCCATCACGCACGTGATTCGCGGTGACGACCACATCTCGAACACACCCAAGCAAGTGGCGATTTACGAGGCCTTCGGGTGGCGCACGCCGGAGTTTGCGCATCTCTCCACCATTCTCGGCCCCGATCGCGAGCGGCTGTCGAAGCGCCACGGAGCCACGTCGATCTCGACCTTTCGCGAGATGGGCTATCTCTCCGAGGCGCTGGTCAATTACCTGGCGCTGCTCGGCTGGGGCGCCGAAGACGGCAAAACCGAAACCTTCACGCTCGACGAACTGACGCGGGCGTTCTCGCTGGAGCGGGTGACGCCGAGCCCGGCAATCTTCGACTTCGCCAAGCTCGACTGGCTCAACCGGCATTATTTGAAGCTCGCCGCGCCCGCCCGGCTGGCGGCCTTGGCGTGGGGCTATTTTGCCGACCGCTTGCCATCGCCCGATGCTTGCCCAAAACCCGTAAAAGACTGGTTTGAAAAGCTTCTGGCGCTTTTTGTCCCCGCTGTCGATCATCTCGATCAGCTTCCGTCAAAAACCGCATTTGTCTTCGGTTTCGCTCCCGACGCGGCGCGCGCCAATCAGGAAAACGCCGCCGTCTTGGCCGCGGATTCGGCGCGCATCGTGCTCGCCGAGTTTGCCAACCGCATCCGCGCGCACGAGGGACCGGTGACTGCGGAGGTTTTCAAAGCGTGGATCGACGAAATCAAAGCGGCCACCGGGATCAAGGGCAAGGAACTCTTTCATCCGGTGCGGATCGCGATCACCGGCGCCCACTCGGGGCGGGAATTCGACAAACTGCTTCCCATCATCGAAGACGGCGCGGCGCTCGGCCTGGGCATTCCCAGCGTGCGGGACCGCGTCGAGCGCTTTGTGGGAGTCTAAGGGTAGATGGAGGTTTTCTGGGTGCAGGGAAACCCGCCGGTGGGTCTGGCCATCGTGCCGTGTCCGCACGCTGACAGTCAGCTCGCGGATCAACTGCGCCGCATTCGCCAAAGCGGCGTCGATACGCTGGTTTCGCTGCTCGAACCCAGGGAAGCGGCATGGTTGGGGCTGGCGGACGAAGTAAGTCTTGCCGAACAGGCCGGCCTGTGCTTTCTCCAGTACCCAATTCACGACGCCAGCGTGCCCCGCGACACGGCCAGCTTCAGAAGTTTCGTTGCCGGGCTGGCGGAGCGGTTGCGGGCCGGAGAACGCATCGCCGTGCATTGCCGCGGGTGTATCGGGCGGGCGCCGATCACCGCCGCCTGCACGCTCATCCACCTCGGCTGGACGCCGGCTGCAGCTCTTGCCGCCATCACCATGGCCCGCGGCTGCACTGTTCCCGACACCGTGGAGCAGCACCGCTGGATCATGGACTATAAGGCGGAGCCGTGAGCACGCCGGTGGTGGACTTCAGCTTTCCGCGCCACTGGCAAGCGGAGATCCTCGCCGCGCGGCCCGCTATTCTGCCCGCGCGTCGTTACATCTATCCGCGTCAGGCTGAAGAGGTCGAGCGCGGCGCGCTGGAGGTGCTGATCCGGCCCGATACCGCACCTGGCCGGGAACATCGCCCAGAGCAGTCACCCGGCGCGCAGCAGTTTCTCGCCACCTGCGCGCTCGGCTTCCGCGATCCGGCTGCGCCCACCGGCATTTGGTCAACTCCCAACCCGGAGGAAATCTGCGCGGTTTCAGGAGGGTACGCTTACCTCATTGACACCACAGCGCCGGAGCGGTTCACCATGCTTCCTTACCGGCCAGTGCTGGAGGTGCTTCCCGCGGTAGTCGGGCGCCTTCTGCTGTTCGTGGGCCATCGATCCATTCTGGCTTGGGGAGCGACCGCCCAAGCGTGGGAATCCGAAAAGCTTTCCGACGAAGGCGTAACGATCATCGGCATCGAAGGCGGCATCGTGCGCGGAACCGGATGGGAGATGCGGACGGACAGAGAATCGGCCTTTGCGGTGAACCTGCAAAACGGCCAGCGCATCCCAGCCATTCCCGGCTAAGCATAGAATGCTCACTCAATATCGCTTGAAGTTCACTTCGACGGTGATGGAGACGGCAACGGGTTTCCCTTTGAGCATCGCGGGTCCGAAGCGATAATTCTTTACTGCTTTTACCGCCTCGGCGTCGAAGTCAGGCCGGTAGGAGCGAACCACGTGAACGTCTCTCGGCATGCCCTCGGCATCCACGATCATGCGCAGCAAAACAATCCCGCCGGGCACCTTCTTATCTTTGCGGGCCGCCGGCGGAAATTCGGCCTCCACAACATTTAGCGGTATCGGGGCGCTCACGCCCTGGCCCACGTGATCCACATGGCCGTACGCGCTTGCCTGGGCTGAATCCTGTGAACCCGCCTGCGGCGCGACTTGAACCGCCATCGCCGCCGCCCCGCCTGCGGCGCAAAGCAGAATCGCCGACGCTGCCCCGATCAGCCCGCATCTCACAACCGCCCCTGCATGTTCCTTCTTCATCCTTATCCTCATGATTCGCTTCTCCAGATTCCCAGCATCGAAAATTCCAATTGCGTGAATCGCGGAAACTCGCCCGCTGGTCGCCACCATCGCCGCCAAGCGCAACAGCGACCGTGCGTAGCTCCGCGCATCGACCTCGCCCTGCGTAGCCATCGCGTCGCAAATCATCTCCCGCGTTTGCGCAATGCGCGATTTGACGGCCCAAACGAGCGGATGAAAAGCGACGGCCATACTCGCCGCCTCGTAGAAAAGGTTCTTCTCAAAATCGCGGCGCCTGAGGTGCGCGCACTCGTGCACCAAAGCAGCAAGAAAATCTTCGCGCGCACAGCGAGCTGCGAAATCGCCCGGAAGCAGGAGCGCCGGCCCATCTAGGCCGAGCGCCACCGGCCCCGGCGCCTGCGCGGATGCGAGAATGCGGGCACGGTGTAGCGAAAATGCCACCCTGCAACGGCGCCAAAGTTCCTCCTGCTCCGGCGCCAGCGTGGCCGGTCTGGCTTGCCGCAGCAAGCGCGCCGCACCACGCAGCGATAAAAGCAGCCGTCCCGCAAATAGGACCATCGCGGCGAAATAGATGGCCAGCAACCACCAGAACCAGGTTTGGGAAAGGGGGAAAAACCCTGCGCGCCGTGCTGCGCTGCCCTGATCGGCAACAAGAATCAATGCGCCGCGGCTGGCCGTTGCGTACCAACCAGGGAACAAGGCGAGCAACTGGCGAACGCATTGCAGCGCCGGCGTCACCACCATTGCGAACAGCGCCGAAACCCACACCGCGTGCTCTGCCTGCGGGCCCATCCGCCTCAGCAATCGGCTCGCCAGCCAGGCCGCCAGATAGATCAGCGCACCTTCCCAAAGTGCATTCACAAGGTAGGAAACGGCAAATCCAGAAAAGCTATGCATCGCTCCCGCTCCCTTCTTCCTGTTCCAGCTTGCGGCTCAGCGCCGTGATCCGCTCCAGGTCGACCTGCCGGCTCTTGACCAGGCTCATCACTAGCGCTTCCGGCGATCCTCCAAACGCGCGTTTTACAAAATCGCGCAGCGCTTGGCCGACGACGTTTTCCCGCGTTGCAACCGCGCGATAAACATAAGCGCGGCCGGCAAGGCTGCGGCGCACCCGCCCTTTGCGATGAAGAACGTTAAGCATCGTCTGCACCGTGTTGTAAGCGAGGTCGTCTTCAGGTTTAAGCTCCTCCTGCACCTGCAGAACGTTGCTCGGCCCGTCGGTCCAAAGCACCTGCATGATCTTCAGTTCCAGCGGCGTCAGCATATTCGAGCCTTTTCTCCGTCCCGCCATCCGTTCCTCCTAAATAAATAGGAGTATGATGCGTTCTTTAGGGTTTGTCAACCTAAATTTTTAGGTTTAGCCGGCAAGTTCAAAGCGAGCCGGGAAAAAGGCAGGGAAATCCCGGGGGACCACCTCCGCATCTCAGCCTGCGGCCATCGATTCCTCTATGGCCTCCCGCCGCCTTGGCAAGATCGCTTCGTAGCCCGCGTAGACGCCTTCAAACACCGAGTCCCAACTGGCCGAAAGCGCGTACGCTCTCGCCGCCTGGCGCATGGCCGCGTGGCGCCCGGGGTCCGCAAGAATCTCCGCGATCGCTGCGGCAAAATTCCCGTCGGGCGCGATGCGGCCGGTTTCGCCGTCGCGAATGATAGTGCGCGGGCCGCCATAGGGAGTCACGATGGCCGGCACGCCGCTGGCTAACGCCTCAAGCACCACATTGCCAAAGGTGTCCGTATGCGAGGGGAAGACGAACAGATCCATGTTGGCGTAGGCGGTGGCCAGCGCCTCTCCGCGTAGTACGCCGGTGAACTCCGCCCGGTGCAGCCGCTCACGCAGCCAGCCCTCGTCGCCCCCGTGGCCGACAACCAGGAAGCGGAATGCGTCCATCCCCATACGCTCCAGCTCATCCTGCACCTTGACCAGCAGGGCGATATTCTTTTCGACTGAGAGCCGGCCCACAAAACCCAATACAGGAACACCGTCGCCGGGGGCGCGGCTGCGCATGGCAGGATGGAAGATCTCTGCGTCCACGCCGCGGGGCATCCGGTGGCAGGGCCTGCCGGTGGCTTCGGCAAGTTGCTTGCACAGTTCTGGATTGGGCGCAAACAGCATGCGGGCGCGGGAGTAAAAACTGGCTGCGGCAACCATCGCCAGGTTTTCAATCGTCTTGCCGGCAGCGGCGGAGTGGCGGCCGGCAAGCTTGCCCAGGAGCCGGTTCGCCCGGCGCGCGGCGTACTCGTGGACATTGGTGTGCCAACTGGCGGCCAGCGGCACGCCAAGATAGTGCGCCAGCCCCGCGCCCAAAATGCCGATTTCGCTCGG